>PLZT01000261.1 GCA_003152255.1 Methylocystaceae bacterium
CGCGCGCTGATTTGCGTCGCGCCGATCTATGGAGAATAGCCCCTAGAAACACGAAGACCCGCCTGAGAGGCGGGCCGGTGTCCCGGCAAGCCGGGGAATCTCGTTCGTTTGGCGACAACGATATTCCCCGAAATCACGATTCGAATCAAGCCCCCTTTTCGGGGAACGAATTTGCTTGCCCAAAATCAGCCCTCTCCCGGCGCGGTCGACGTGTTCGACCTGTGAAGGAAGAGCCATGTCTGCATTCTGCCTGTCCCTACCCCTGCCGGGCCTCGGCGTAGCCAGCCGCGCCCTGTGGCCCGTCTGGCGCGATAGCACGCGCAAGGAAGTCAGATTCCAGCCGCTACCCAAGCGCCAGGCCGTGAAGCTCTATCACCACGCCCGCCGGCTGGAACGGCAGACCCGCGCTCGCAATCGGCAGGACGGCGCCATCGGCAGGAACGGCTTGCTGGCGCTGCACGCGCTGCTGTTCGATTTCATGCACTACGCCAGCGGGCGGCTCGATCCGTCGATCAAAGCCATCGCCCGCGCCGCCAACATCTCCGAAAGCAGCGTCAAGCGCGGCCTCGTCAAGCTGAAGGCCGCCGGCGTCGTGACGTGGTTGCGCCGCTGCGCCGAGGACTGGATCGACGGGCGCTTCGTGCTGCGGCAGCAGACCAACGCCTATGGCGTGCTGCCCGCCTCGCAATGGCGCGGCTATGCGCCGCCAGCGGCCCCGCCGGCGCCGTTTGCGGGGTCGTGGGGAGATTGCCCTCCCCTGCCCGATCCGCTTGCCAGCGCTTGCCTCGAGGCCAGCGTCGCGGCGATGGCGATGGCGCTGGACAGCGACCCTCACGATGGGCTCGCGGTGGCGCTGGGCCGACTGGGGCGCGCCGTCATGGACGCGATTGCCTAGTTTTATCGGAGGTCCAGGCTGAGCGAGAAACAAAACCAACATTCATTCTCTAAGAAAATCTAAACCCGATAAACACAACAAAGCGGAGACGCCCTACCGGGCGTCAAATTCGCACGCCGATCTGCGCCCTAACGGGCGCAAGGCGCGCATAAAGAGGCTCCCCAATAAACTGAAGCGGCGAGGCTCCGCCCTTACCGGCCAAGCCGTCGCTGGCCCTGACGCGAGAAGGTGAAATTGTCGCCACACAAAGACCGCTACGGCAGTTGTCGCCGCAATGGGCGACTGCTCGGAGTTCAGAAACGGTCGCCATCTCGCCACCTTGTTCGGTCTCGTCCGCGACAGTTTTCCAGTTTGGACCGTAAGGCTTTGATAAGCTTCTAGAAACCCCGGAACGAGCATCCGCGGGGCCTACTCGTTCACGCCGTTCCGTCGGTCGTTCGAACCGGGTCGAGCAAGATCGATGATCACAATTTATGGATTAACCAGCTTCGGAAGCGGGGCGGCTTCAACCGCGCAACAATGGCGGTCGCCAACAAGAATACACGGATCATCTGGGCCGTGCATCCAACGGGCGAACCGTACCGCGCTGCCTCCTGAAGGCCTATCGAGAGATTACGACACGACGGAGAAATGGGCTGCACAGGTCGGCCGGCGCGCAAAGAGCCCGACTATTACAGAGTCCATAGAGGACTACCAACTGTGGAGGCGTGCGCGAGCGGATCCCCCATTTTAGCGGCCCGACCTCCTCGGGTGACGCCGGATAGATGATTGGAAATGGCACGCAGTTCAGTTAAAAACTCGACTTGCAACGGGGGATCTGTCGATAGATGTAGAAGCTCAGTTTGGCGTTCAGCCGGACAGCGTGAGAACAAGAGGCCGCATAGCGGCTTCTCCTTTCCCTCTTTCTAACGACCTATTTTTTCGAGAATCAGGGCAAGGGCCTTTGGATAGCTGACGTTCTCATCGTCTGCGAATTTTGCGAAGCGTTCCAAGACCGAAATCGGAACACGCATTGCCAATTGCTGCATTGGCTCAGCCGGCCCCTTTCGCCGTTTGACAAAACGCGTAGGTTCTCGACTCGTAAATCCTACTTCCCTGGCAATGTCGTCGGCTCGCGCAGCCGTGTCGCTTTGCGACACATCCGCCTGCCGAGGCCGTGGCTTCACCGACGCGACCATGTCCCGAATGGCGTCGTCTGTTTGTGAAAAACCGAAACCCGGTTTGGATTGCTCACTCATGCCGGATATTCCTTCGATAAATCGGCAATAATCGCCACCAGTTCGGCGCAAACATCAGCAGCGTTTTGTTTGGCGGCCTCCAAATTGCCAACAGCAAGATGCGCCATTTCATGGAGCGCCAATCTTTGCTCAAACATCGCTTTGAAGGCTTGTCTCTCAGCGAATGTGCTTCGGAAGCGTTCGACACCGCTTGCCGCCAATTCGCCTTCGAGCCGTCGCTGAGCGGACGGCACGGGCGCTCCCAAAGCGCCCGTGCGCGTCAAAAGCACGCGATACGGCAATCGCCGCTCCGAATTTGATCGTTGCATCATTTTTTCTTCGCGGCGGACCGCCTCTACAGCGCGCGCGCCCTGTCGCCCGTCCACAGCACTCGGCTGCATCGGCACAATCACGAGATCGGAAAACATCATTGCGCGCGTCACCAAAAGTGACGCCGTTCCTTCCAAATCGACAAATACGAATTGATGATCGCTCGAGGCTTCTTCGATAATATTCATAATCGAGTCTTCACGAGCGCCGCCCTTCACCTCGATTGTTGACTGCGACGCCCCTTTTTCTCGCCAGTCTACAATCGGCTGATTAGGGTCGGCATCTATGACGCAGACGCTGGCATTCGCCGTGTGAGCTAGATAGGTGGATAGGACGAGAGTCGATGTCGATTTTCCGACGCCGCCTTTGGGATTTGCGATTGAAATAACGGCCATCGTTCCGACTCCGGAATTTCCAATGCGAAACATCGTAGCAGCTATGCTAGCATAGCACAAGCCAGGCTAGCATAGGATTGGATATGCTAGCATAATGCTAGACTAGCGTAGGACTGCAATACACTAGCCTATGCTAGGTAATAGATATTAGGTGCCGAAGCGCGAAAGCGGCTCCGGCCGGTCAGCTCGCGCAAATCGGACACCATCACACCATACGCGAGGACGACCGCAAAGCGTCGGCGTGAGAGCCCATAGACCAGCCATTGCCATTGAGCCGCGAAAACTCGAAAGTCCCGGCCGCGGACCTATTCATAATCAGGGAAGGCGCCATGAACGGGTCATCACCGCGAGCGCCATCTGACCCGGCGTGATCCCTCGGCGAAATCGTCACCCTCAGCGTTCATTCGAAAAACGTCCGCATCGTCTCCGAATCCAGCCGGGCACGCGACAACGCCCCGAGCCACCGCATTTACGTCGGACGTGTCGAAATCGGCACCGCGTGGTCCAAGCGTTCCGCCGAGAACCGCACCTACAGCTCGGTCAAAATGGACGGTCCGAGCTTCAACGCCCCCATCTACGCCAATCTCTTCGATGACGAGGACGGCGAAGACTTCACGCTCATCTGGTCCCGCAACCGAAAAGCCAATGGCGACTGAGACTAACCGGCGAGGCTCCTTACCGCGATCCGCCTCAATCTGCGCGCGCCGGGATGGCGATGCGCGCAGGATCGCCGAGCCGCTTGTCGAGATAGGCGCCCACTTCCGAAATCAGCGGCTCGATCCGGTTCTCGAAGAAGTGGTTGGCGCCGCGCACGACGGCATGTTCGATCAGGGCGGCCTTTTGGGTTTTCAGCTTATCAATCTGCTCGATGACTTCCTTTAGCGGCGCCACCCGGTCGAGATCGCCGTGGATGAACAGGCCCGAACGCGGGCAGGGCGCGAGAAAGGAGAAATCGAAGCGGTTGGCTGGCGCGGCGATGGCGACAAAACCCTCGATCTCGGGCCGGCGCATCAGCAATTTCATCGCGATCCAGGAACCGAACGACACGCCGGCGATCCAGCAAGCGCGCGCGTTGGGATCGACGGCCTGGGCCCAGTCGAGCGCGGCGGCGGCGTCGGCAAGTTCTCCCACGCCGTGATCGAAACAGCCCTGGCTGCGCCCTACGCCCCGGAAATTGAAGCGCAGCACGGAGAAGCCGCGCTCGGCGAAGGCGTAATAGAGATTGTAGACGATCTGATTGTTCATCGTGCCGCCGAACTGCGGGTGCGGATGCAGGATGAGGGCTATCGGCGCGCCGCGCGTGGCGGATTGGTGGAAGCGGCCTTCCAGCCTGCCGGCGGGGCCGGTGAAGAGAACTTCTGGCAT
>PLZT01000500.1 GCA_003152255.1 Methylocystaceae bacterium
CCTGAATTTCGAGTCAGGTTCTAAGTCCCGCGGCGTGGCGCGCATCACGGGTGGCCCTCCGGCGGCCAAGCGCGCTGTCGGACTGCTCGGCGGGATATGGACGTGGGCGGCGAAGCGCAATCTGGTTGCGGGTGCAAACCCGGCGCGCGGCGTCGAGATGCAGGCCGACGAAACCAAAGAGCGCATTCTGTCCGCGCGAGAATTGGTAAGGCTCGGCGAGGAACTCACAAAGAATGCAGAGCGGGCGCCGATGGCGGTGGCCGCTATCAAGATCATCGCCCTCACCGGGCTTCGAGCTGACGAGGCTTGTGGGCTTCGATGGCCTGAGATTGATTTTGGAGGTTCCAGCCTGCGTTTGGAAAAAACCAAGACCGGCCGCAGCCTGCGACCTATCGGACGCGCGGCGATCGAACATCTTCGGGTGCTTCCACAGCTTCACGACGAATACGTTTTCCCCAACCGCGATGGGACCGGCCGCGCGGATTTGAAAAAATCCTTCGCCTCGATCTTCGACTCCGCCGGCCTGCATGACGCACGCGCCCAAACGTTAAGGCGAACATTCGCATCATTTGCGGCGGATGAAGGATATGGCGACGCGACCATTGGCGAGCTACTTGGCCACGCCCGGCGTGGCGTGACTTCCCGTCACTATATTCGCCGACCGGACGCCGCGCTTGTCGCCGCCGCCGACAAAGTATCGGAACGCATAGCCGCGGCGATGGAAGGGCGCGCTGGTGACATTGTGCCCTTGCGGCGCGCGGGGGCTGGCGATGACTGACGAAAACGACCTTTGGAAAACGCTGCAACAGTTTTTCGACAATCCTAAAAATGCCGAGCCGGACACCAAGGCGCTCGCCGCGGTTTTGCGCAGTGACGCCCCCTTGCCGGACGGTTTTCGCGACGTGCTGGCGGAAATCATCGATAGCCGGCTTCCCGGCGCGCTCGCGTGCAACTGGACGCTCCGGGCGGACTTTACCGGGCGATATAACCGGGAGCGACAAAAAATAACTTTCGAGGAAGCGGTCACGCGGGCGATGGCGCGCGGCGCAAAGGTCTCGAAAGCCATGCCGGACGCCGCCGACGCCGTGAAAATATCCGAACGGACCGCGTGGAAAATCTGGCCGGAGATTAAAGCCGAGCGCGAACGCATCGCGGCCGCGATCCGCGCGGCCCGCAACCCGCCCAAGCTGTAGAATTTTACTGCAAAAAAATCGTGCTTCGTTTCAGTGACATGCGGGAATTTGTGCATAGAGTGACCTGCGGTTTACGGAATTTCCCGTAACCTTCTCGCGAGGGAAACCGCAATGCAGCCATCGCAGCTGTTCATGCGCCGCAAAGAGGCGGCGCAATATCTCAAAGAAAAATACGGTGTCGGAAGCCCGGCGACCTTGGCAAAGCTCGCCACTGTCGGAGGCGGCCCGATCTTCCGAAAAAATGGCCGCATCCCGATTTATCAAGCCGAAGACTTAGACGCTTGGGCGCTCGCGAAGATCGGCAAGCCGGTTCGCTCGACCTCTGAATTGGAGGCTGCGTGAACCATGGCTTCCAAAAGATTGAAGCCGCCCGCGTCGGGAAACACGGGACGGCTTCGGGATTGTCTCGCTGCGACGGCGATCGGTCCCGACCGTAAATCCACAGCTCCCAATTTGCAAGACCGCCGCGCCATCTGGCTCGCGCGCCGGTTCAATTTGTCGCTCGCGATGGCCGCCGCTGTCGCCGGTTTCGCTTTTCCAGAGCGGGAGGCGACCCGATGACAAGCCGCCACCGCCTCCCCGATCGCCGTCGCGGCGTGTCGATCGAGTTTTTCCACAATCACCACGGTTACACCCTGACCGTTGGCTATTACCGCGACGGCCGCGTCGGCGAGGTTTTTCTTAACGCGCACAAGAGCGGCGGCGCGCTCGAATCCGTCGCGCGCGATGCGGCGATCGTGGTCAGCATTGCGCTTCAGCATGGCGCCGATCTCGGAATAATCTGCCGGGCCCTGACGCGCGATGGCAATGGAGCTCCCGCGACGCTGATTGGCGCTGCATTGGACGCGATCTTGCCGGAGGGCGCGCGCTCATGAACGTGATTGATCTCCAAGAAACCCGTCACCATCGCGAAATGAGGCTGATTGCACTCTCCGAAGAGATTGGGTCGTTTTTCAGTGAATCGGAAATCGAACGAAGGCAGTGCAGCCTCTATGCGGAAGAGCTTCAGGAGTTTCGAGATTTTGTCCGAGAGAGTCGAGATGAAATCGAAGAGCGGATGGAATACCTATACCAAGAGCGTCTCGCCTACCTCCGGGCGGTTGCTCGGGAAGAATTCGATCTCATCAATGTGCAAGGAAGATTAGTCAAAGCCGTCGCGGTTAAATTCCGCCCGGGTGACGAAGAATTTCACGCTACGGCCCTAAAAGAAGCCCGCGATTTTCTTCAGCGCATCTCTCTCGAATTTGGCGCCGACCTATTGCTCGGGGAGGGCGGGCGATGGAGTTGAGCTTGTCCGAAATCGCAAAAGCCCTTGGCGGCGAGGTATCCGGCGGGAGCGCGCTTTGTCCTGGCCCTGGTCATTCGGCCGCCGACCGTAGCCTGTCCGTCATGCCATCCGCGACCGCGCCCGATGGTTTCGTTGTCAAAAGTTTTGGCAGCGACGACGTCAATCTATGTCGCGACCATGTGCGCACCCGTCTCGGGCTCGCGCCATTTCAACCAAAGGACAAGGAACAAAAAACACGAAAATTCGATTATCGCGACCCGAACACCGGCGAGCCCCGCTACAGCAAAATTCGCCACGACAAAGCGGACGGGACAAAGAAAATCTATTTCAAACCCGCCCAGCGCGGCGGGGGTCCCGCGCTGCTTTACGGAGGCGAACGCCTCGCGAAGACTGTTCCCGACGCGCCGATATGGATTGTCGAAGGCGAGAACAAAGTTGAGCGCCTAGCCGAACTCGGAGCCGTCGCCGTGTCGCAGGATGCTGGCGCGAAATCACGATGGCTCGCCGATCACGCCAAGCTGTTGCGCGGCCGCCGCATCATCCTATGGCCGGACAGCGACGACCCTGGCGATAACTACATTCGCAACGCGGCGGCGATAATCCGCGACGACGACAGCAACGCGGACATTCGCGTCGTGCGTCCGTTCCCGCGCGCGACACAAGGCGAAAAAGGCCGCGATGTTTGCGACTGGCGCGGAGATGCGGCGGCGCTTCTAGCACTCGCCGCTGGCGCGGAAAGATACGCCCCTACAGCCGACAATGAGGAGAGACCGAAAACAAAATTCAGACTGGAGCCGTTTGGCGAAATTCGTTTCGACGCGACCGAGCAATGGCTGATTAAGGGCATCCTGCCACGCGAAGGCGTCGCCGCGCTTTATGGAAAATTTGGCTCTTTTAAAAGTTTCGCCGGCGGTGACATCGCGCTGCATGTAGCGACCGGGACCGCCTGGGCCGGCCGGCGCGTCACAAAGGAGCCCGTGGTGTATGTCGCGGCAGAAGGTGCGAAAGGCTTTCGCAAGCGACTGGAGGGCTTTCGTCTGGCGCATCCCGACACGCCGTCCGATGCGCCGTTTTTTTTAATCAGCGATGCGCCCAATCTTGGCGCGGAACATGGCGACGCGACCGCGCTATGCGCCAGTATCGAGGGATATGGCGTCTCGCCGGGGCTTATCGTCATCGACACGTTAAGCGCGACGCTGGCAAGCGCCGACGAAAACGGCGCTGGCATGGTGCAATTTGTCACAAATGCAAATGCGCTGGCGCGGCGCTTTCATTGCCTCGTGCTGGTAGTCCATCACGTCGGACATAGCGACGCCGAGCGGATGCGCGGACATTCCAGTTTTGCCGGCGCGGCCGACGCCATCATTTTATGCGAGCGCCCCGGAGACGAACTAGCCACGACGCTAACGTTGCAAAAAGCCAAGGACGAAGCATCCAACATTCGGTTGACGGCGCGCTTGTCCCGCATCGTCATCGCGCACGACCAGGACGGCGACGAAATCTCGACGCTCGCCATCGAAACGGTCGAAGACATCGAGCCCGGCGCCAAGGCGAGCCGGGAGCAAAAGCCGCCGGCATCCGCGCGCTTGCTAATGGAGGTTGTCGCGCAAGCCGTGGACGAAGCGGGAGAGACGTTTCGCCCCTGGAGCGACGGGCCGCCAGTCAGAGGCGTTGACGACGACCAGGTGCGCCGACGCCTTTACGAACGCATCGCGGAGCAGGCGGGACCGGATGACGACGCCGCCAAGCTGGCCGAACGCCAGCGCCGGGCCTTCAACCGCTCAATCGAGGCCGCGCTTAAATCCAAACTGCTCGCCGCCGTAAACCGGGACGGGACAAGATTTGTCTGGCAACCCGACGGAGCGGGACAGGACAGGACACCCCTAAAGGGTGTTGTCCCGTCCCGTCCCGTCTATCTCGCGTCTAGGGCGGGACAAAGTGGGACGGTGTCCCGGTCTGTCCCGCCTTGTCCCGGTGACGTGGAATCCGCTTCATTTGACGACATCGCGGAGGTGGAATTTTGAGCGCCGCCGCGATCCTTCTCCAGGTCCGAAGCGACGGACTCGAACTCGTGCTGACGCCTGCCGGAACGCTGAAAGGTCGCGGTCCGCGCGAAGCCTTGGGGCGCTGGACGCCGGTTATCGCGGAAAACAAGGATTCGATTATCGAGGCGCTCGCGGCCGAAAGCGCATCCCCGCCGACGCAACCCGCGTCCGTTGTCGCAATGCCGTCGCCGTCGCCGCCGACGCCAGAGCAGCTCGCCGACGCCCGCGCATCTGTCGATCGCCTGCTCGCCGATATGGCCGCCGAACTTGAGCGGCGTCGGGGCTGGTATGCGCAACCGGTCGAAGGCTGGCGCGAGGGCGTCCTGACTATCCGCAGCGTCATCGACGGCGAGCTGACGACGATCCGGTTGTCGAAGCGCGGGAGGCCGCATTGAGCGCGCATGTTTTGATTAGCGGCACGCTCTTCCGAGCGCCTGAAAGCCGGGTCTCGAAGAGCGGGCGCAACTTCGTGGTGGCGACCATGCGCTGCAAAGACGGCGATGGCTCGCAATGGTGGAAGATTGTCTGCTTTTCGGAAAGCGGTTGCGCGGAATTGCTGCGCTTGTCGGACGGCGACGCGGTTTCCTGCCAAGGCGCGTTCAAGGCCGAGACCTACACGAAGGACGGCGAGACCCGGTTGTCGCTTTCCTGCATCGCCGACGCCGTGTTGCCATTGCGCGCCGCCCCACGCCATCGCGAGCCGAAGGCCGAAGCCGGAACGCCCCGCCGCCGGGACAATGCCGAACGCCTCGCTCATGCCGGGACGGGCGACGCCTCCCCTGGTCTCGACGACGAGGTGCCGTTTTGATGGACGGGCCAAGGGGGGGAAGTGCAATGAAACCTCGATTGATAGAAATCGTCTATGAATGGATCGAGCGACAGAATGGGGACGTGACATGGAAAATCAAGGTAAGTCATTGATTATGCTCTGGTCATTCCTCCGACCTATACCATCCCGGGGGGCACGCAGCATCGCGATCTATGGCTATTTGCAATAATGTAAAACCCCTTTACACTTTGTATACGTTTACAAATTTGTAAACAGCGGAGCTAACAACCTAATGTCAACCTTCGTGAAGAAAGCCGAGTTTGCACGCCAGCGTGGCGTCTCGCGCGCCGCGTTGACGGCCTGGTCGGCGCGAGGTCTGCTCGTTTTATCCGATACCGGCCTTGTGAGCGTCGAGGAGTCGAACGTGCGGCTCGATGAGAGGCCCGAGATTTATCGTGGCGGCCAATCCTCGCTGCCATCAAAGGAAGTCGCCAGGAAGGCCGCTGGTGCGCGTAAAACTTCTAGCGCTAGGGAGACGCCGGCGGCCGCAAGGCGCGGCAACTCTAAAAGCTCCTCGCCGGATTGGACAACCGCCGAGGCGATTCGCCGCAAGGAATCGGCCGTCGCGAAGCTGAAAGAGCTCGAAGTCAAGCGGCAAGACGGGACCTACATGCGCAGCGACGACGCGCGCCAAGAAATGGGGCGAATTGCTTCGAGGATGCTGACCCTATTCGAGTCGTCGATCGTCGAGTTTTCCAACGCAATCGCCGCAAAAACGCCGATATCATCGCACGATGCGCTGCGGCTGTTGCGTGCAAGTTGGCGCGAAATCCGCATTAGGCAGGCCAAGGCGTTGAGTGCGGAGGCGGCGGCATTGCCCGAGATGATCGACGATGAGGAATGAGCTATGAGCGCGCCTTGACAAATCCCTCATCTAGGCCTATTTTTGCACTTGATAGGTAAATTGTCTGCGATGAGGTGCAGTTTGACCGCCGAACAACTTCGCGCCGCCCGCGCAATGTTGCGCATAGACCAGACTGCGTTGGCCGCAGCCGCGGGGGTGAGCGTCGAAACGGTCAAGCGCCTCGAACGCATGGAGGGGAGGCTCTCTGACGTGCGCGTTTCCACGATCGATGCTCTGCAGTCAGCTCTTGAGGCGAAGGGCATCGTTTTTACCGATGGCGGCTTGCCCGGCGTCGCGATCAAGGCGACGGCCGAGCAAATCATTCGGGCAGGCGAGATGGCGCGATCTGGAGGCTGGCCGTTGCCGGAACCGACCGGGCTCGCGAAGGCGATTTTGGACGCAGGAAAACGGCGTCGCGGGGAGATAGAATAATGGCAATAGGTGCGCCAAGCCTCGACGAGGCAATCAAATCGCACGGACTGAGCGAGGCATCCTTTCGCGGACTTACACTGGCTCAAAGCATCAAGCTTATGCGACTCGATGATCTGTCTATTCGATGGCTCGGCGACGACCATAAGGCGCGCTGCATCACGATCAGAAACGAGTTGGTTGCTCGCATGTCTGGCAACGCCGAGCCCGCAACGTCGCATCGCCCCGTCGAACAGGCGCAGCCCTTGACACAGGCGCAACGCGATTGGACCGCCTTGGCGATAATCGAGGCGGGCGAATGGCGACGAGCCGGCTGTCCGCCGTTGCGCGAGCCAACGGACGCCATGGCCCGAAAAATACTCGCTGCGGGCAGGAAAGCGCGCGGTGAGGGGCCGGACGGACTTCCAGAACTTCCGGGGCTGCCGACTGATCCGACCGCGCGGGCGATCGTTTTGGCAGGGAAGCGCCGCCGCAACGAAATTTAATAGAAGGACTGAACAACATGGTGAAAGACATCTCACGCCTGGAGGCCCTGGAAGCCGCCCTCGCGGAACAGCAAGCCAAGACCGCGAATTTCGAAGCCGAAATCGCAACTTTGAAAGCGCACCAAAACGCGCCGCCCGCCCCCGTGAAGGTGGTGCAGCCGAAGCCGGTTGAAGAGGAGGGCACGCGCATCTCGTATCCCGCGCCGCGCTCCTTATTCGAAATGCCCGACGCCGCGCAACTCGAGCGGTTGGCTCAGATCGTGTTCACGAAATTTCCAACGCTTCGGCCAACATTTTCGGGGCGCTGGGCGCAAGAAGATCAGCTGGAATTCGATAGGGGATTCCGTTCGGCTTTCTTCGCGCTCGGCCATATCGAGCGCCGCGTGGACGTCGATCGAAAGCGAGCGTTGAGTTTTTGGGCGCAACTCGCGGAGGAGACATGTCGCGCTCTCGGACGCTCGGCGAGCATTCCCGGCTCGGCCTTGGTGGTCGCCGCGGTTGCCAGCGGAAACACCAAATACATTCTCGCCGACCGGATGAATGGCATCGTTCCTGAGTTGGGGCTTTGCTTCGGCTCCAACATGGGAAAATTGCCAGGGAATGAATGGCGGACCGTGCTCGCGACCGGCCAAATTCTCGCGCCGATCGCGCCGCAGTGGACACGCGAATTTTATCCCACACCGCAGCCGAAAATTTATGGCGCAGGATACTGACTTGCGCGGGCGAGTGGTAGCTCCCGCCCGCGTCGAGGCCGGCGGCGCTTGTTTTGGAACGAGGCAAGCGCCGCCTACATTTTCGACTTCGGCGCAATGACCTAAGACGTTGCGCCCGGAGCCAGCGCCGCTCCTTTTGCGGAACGGGAGGAGCGGCGCTGGATATTAAGACTTCGGCGCTCGCAGCTCCCGAGCGCCTTGAGGCCAACGCCGCGATTGGGTTTTCCTTCCCCGTCGCGGCGTGCAGGCCTATCGATTTAGGAAATAGAAATGTCACAAGAGGAAACGCTAAAATTAGTCGCGGCGGTTACCGACAAATTCAGCGGCCCGATCGCCCAGATGCGAAAGTCGCTCGAAGGCTTGACGCAGCGCAACGTCGCGTCGCACAAGGCCGGACGGCAAGCCGCGCTGGCGCATGAGAAGGCTTTCTCGGACCTCCGCAAATCGGTCAAGGAAACCGGAGAGCACGTCAAGGGCATCCTTGAGCCGGCGATGATCGGCCTCGGGCTCGGGGCAATCACGACCGCCGCGTCGATCGGTGGACTTTCGGCGGCGATCAAAGACTTTGGCGGAACCGCGCGTGATCTCAGTTTCGTTTCGAAGGAGACCGGCCTCGCCGTCGATCAGCTCCGCGCGTTAGAAGCGGCCGGAGAGAACGTCGGAATTTCCGTCGGAACGATGCGGAACAGCCTAAAATCTCTGTATGAGGAGTTGGCGCAAAACAAAATGCACAGAGGCGCGTTGCGCGAATTCTCTGCATCGCAATTTATGAATCCAGAAGCTCGGGCGCTTTCCGAACGTCTCCGTCATGCCAAGGATGAATCCGAGTCCATCTCTATAATTATGGACACTCTCGCGAATAGCTCGCAGGCGACGAAAAACATCCTTCTCGACGTTCTGAAATTGCCGCCTGAGTTTGCTCGCCTCACAAAAAAAGACCTAAAGGAAGTCGGCGAACTCCTCGGCAGTATGCCTAAAGCATATCTGTCGAACGGCGTCGCGCTCCAACACTCCTTCGACATGCTGCGGCTTAGCGCCCAACATCTAAGGGAAACGATCGGCGGCGAACTCGCGCCGGCGATGCTGCAAATGACCGAGGCGGTTCGCAAGTTTGTCGAGGATCATGGCGAAGATCTCCGCAAGATTTTTGTCGATATCGCTGAAGCGATCAAAACAGCGCCTTGGAAGGAATGGGGCGACAACATCCGCGCCGCCGCGAAATGGGCTGATAGCGCGGCCCAAAGCCTTGGCGGTTGGAAGGTCGTGATGGAGGGCTTGATCGCTCTCAATGTTATCAGGTGGCTCGCGCCCATCGTGGCGTCGGTCGCGGCGTTAGGTTTAGCCGCAGCCGGGACGACAGTCTCCCTTGCCGCGATGGGCTCCACGCTCGCCGCACTCACCGCCCCAACATGGCTGTTGGCGTTGCTCGCTGGCGTTTCAGCAAAGGCCCTAATCGAGACCGTTAAGCCGCAACCACTCAATCCTGACGAAGACGAACTCGCGCGCCAGAAAAAATATGCGCCGAAGGACGAGGATAAAGGCGTCCACGCGGCCGCGCGCTCGATCCGAAAGAAAATCTCGTCCCCGGCGAATGACGAGACCCATTATGGGCGGCTAACACCCATCAGTTACGGCGGCGATACCGGAGCAGCGTCTTTCCGCGGAGAAGACATCCTCCAGAGAGCGATCCTCAAGGGCACATTTGAGGGCACGCGGCAGGGCGTTATCGCAGCATTCAAGGAATGGGTTGAATCCCGTCGCCAAGGCGCTGGCGGATTTACCAATGCTAATTACCAGCCCGGCGCGTCGGGTGGCATGGGCAGCGGCAGCGGCGGCAGCGGCGGCGGCGGTGGCGGCGGCGGCGGTGGGATCGGAGAAGGAGGCGCCAGCGCGCCATTTCGTTCAAGCCATGGCGACAATCAAGAGATCGTCGACCAAATCACCAAGTCCGCGAAGAAATACGGGATTGATCCGAACATCGCTCTGCGCGTCGCGCGCTCCGAGGGTGGCCTATCGCAATACGCTAAGCCCGGCGATAAAGGCACGTCATTCGGGCCGTTCCAGCTTCATTATAAAAACAACATTCCGGGGCTTAGCTTGGGCGGCTTGGGAGATGTGTTTACCAAGGAAACAGGACATCATGCTAGCGATCCCAAATATTGGAAAGAAGCGATTGATTTTTCCCTTCGTAACGCAGCGAAATCTGGTTGGGGAGCATGGCATGGTTGGCACGGCTCACGTCGGGCGGGAATAGGACAAGCGCCGAAAGAACAGGCCGCATCCAAGGGCATGAACGAATGGATCGCGCAGCAGCGCGGCTCTCATCCTGAAGGCAGGGCTGGCGGCGGTGATGTCTTCGCGCAATATCCCTATATCGTTGGGGAGCACGGCCCCGAGCTTTTTGTCCCGAAGCAGTTCGGAGAGGTCATTTCAAACAACGTCAATCTCGGCAACATCCGGTCGAAGCTTGGCGGCTTTCATCATTATCGGGACGCATACGATGCTGTGCATGCTGTCGTCGATACCGTCAGCCGATACAAAGAACGCTTCAACGCAGCTTCAATCGCCGGGATTCTGAAGCATTATTCTCCCCCAAACCAGAACAAGACCGCCATGTTGATCCGCAACATGGTGAATCGAACCGGGTTCGGAAGAGATGAGGCGCTTGATTTCGGGAACGCGGACACGGCGGCGCGCTTCGCTTATGGAATTGCGGTCCAGGAAGGCAAAGCGCGCGAGGGCTCTGTCGACACATTCCGGCGACTGTTTTCAAGCGAAGGCAAGCGTGAGCATCTTCGCTCTCTGTTCGGCGTCGGCCATCGTCATCGCGAGCCGCTGAATGCCGACCTTGGCCGATACATCGCGAATTCCGTCGGAATAACCAGCCAGGCCCATAAGGTCACGGGCGACGCCTCGCTGAAAATATCGATGCACGGCTTCCCGAAGGGCACGAAGACGGAATCTAAGATCAACGGGATGTTCAAGACTCTGACGATGTATCGCGGGCTCGCGGCGCCGATGGCGGATCAGGAGGGGTGACGCGATTGCTACGAGGGATTGACGCATGAATGACACAGAATGTCGGCTTGAGCGCGAGACGATTTCGCCATCCGGGCTGGTCACGATACGGCATATCATCGGCGCGGACGGACGCTCAGCAATACCAGACGCCTATCATTCACGCGAGTTGCAACATTTCTGGCAGCGCGCGGAAGGCGAGACGCTGGAAGCATTCGAAACCCGCGTTGTCTCTGAGGCCGAATTGGTGGCCGCACGCCGTAGTCGCCGGGTTGGGATTTCGCCGCTCCATGATTGATGCGCGCGCACAGGAAGCCTCCGCGATCTTCCGCCGCAAGGCGATCTATGAGGAGCTGCACCCGGAGACGAAGGCGGGGGTGGCGGGAGCCCACGCCGCCAACAAGGCGATGGGCAGAGACGCAACGGACAATTTGTCCGCCGCGTTCGCTACAGCCACCGCCGACGCCACGGGCAAAGACGAGCGCTCCATTCGCCGCGCCGCCGCCCGTGGCGAAGCCCTTGGCGACGACCTCGCCGGCGTCACGGGGACATAGCACCCGACGGCCGGAATTGGATGCAATTTGACGTTAGGTAAGTCGGCTGGTAAATTTACGGAGGGTTTGGCGCGCCGCCGAGTACTATCTGGCGAATGTCGGTGAACAGGAGCTCGGCATGCCGGAAATAGGGTGGAACGCAAAGTATTGGGACGGAGACTACGATTGGACGAAGCGCGGCGAGGAATGGTCAGTAGAGTATGGCGGTAGTGAACCTCAATGGTTCGGCTCGCTTTACCCGCGCTTGCACAGATTCTTGCCGGCTCGCGCCATTTTAGAAATCGCTCCGGGGTTCGGACGATGGACGAGGTTCCTTCTTCCGATGTGCCAGCAATACATGGGCATCGACCTCTCTGGCCAATGCGTTGAAAGCTGCAAAAGCTCTTTCGGCAACGCCGGCCATGCCCAATTCTTGAAGAACGACGGCATGTCGCTTGATGCTGCACCTGATAACACGTTCGATCTGGTCTTTTCGTTCGATTCCCTCGTGCATGCTGACGCCGGGGTTCTAGACAGCTATGTACCGCAGATTCTGCGGAAGCTCGCGCCCCGAGGCATTGCGTTCGTTCACCATTCCAATGCGGCAGCCCTTCCCCTGGTGGAGGATGTCCCTCACGCGCGAAGCGCCTCTGTTTCGGCGGAGAGCGTCGCGTCGGCCGTTCGCGGTGCGGGTGGCAATGTCCTTGTCCAAGAGATTACTACTTGTGGCGACGACGGTATGATTGACTGCCTCAGTTTATTTTGCCGCCGAGAGCGCGGCTCGGAGACCGCGGCCGTGAGGATTTGGAACCCGAAGTTCGGTGTCGAGGCCGAAATCATCGGGGCAATGCAGGCACCCTATAGCCGTATTTAGCGGCTAGTCGTTCTCATTCTCACCTTGGCCGCCGCTTGTCCCGAAGCCGACCTGTTCCGGGGTCTCCCCGGAGCTCTCGCGCCGCCCTTCCTCACCCTCACGCCCGCCCCGCCGCCGTTCTCGGCGATGAACTCAACGCGCTGGCGAAGATCGCCCTCGAATTGGCGGACTGCGGACTCTCATCTCCGCGCCCGAGTCCTATCTACACGGGAGCCCATCGGAAGAGGTAACTTGGCCCGGTCAATCGCCGGGCTCTTTTTGAGCTCACGTCCGCCCAGCAGCGAGACCTACGCGAGGTTGCCGGTCACGTTGGCGGGGCGGACTTCGCGTTTAGGCCTGGTTGGTATCCCAATCCCTTAGTCTGTTCACAAGGATGAATCCAACGGCTTCGTTCGAGTCGTCTAGATATTCTTTGGCAGCATCGGAAAGGCGCTGAACCATTTTTTCTTTGTATCGCTTGCTCGTGGGGTCTAGCTCGATTGTGGTGACGATGACGAGCATGCGTCGCGTTTTTCCGTTGATGAACGTGCCAGGCCAGACCTTGGCCCCTCTGGCGAGAGGGTGGGAAAACTCCATTGCGCTCCATCCTATGCTTTGCCGGTTAGGATAACCGGGAGATTGGCCTAGCGCCAGCGCCCGTCAAGGTGGCAAATTTCAAACCCAAACGCCGCCGCTACTCGTCATTCTCGGCGTTCAAGTCTTCGAGCGGGATTGATGCAACCCTCGCGCCGGGCTTGTGCAGCTTGACGCCCGGCGCATCGCCATTCGTGAACTCGACGCCGGCCGCTTCGAGCGATCGCCGAATGTCTGCCAGCGTCCGGTCATAGGGCTGGCGCTTCCCCGCCTCGAAATCGGCGAGCGCGGCTAGTGATACGCCGCAACGCTCGGCAAGCTCTCCACGAGACCAGTTCAGCAAGGCCCTTGCAGCCCGGCTTTGCGACGGAAGAAGCATCATTTTGTCAGACATTGGTTTTTTTCACTTGCCTTCCCCGAATCCTCATGTAATTTATCCAACGTTAGACAGAAACGCAACGTCGCCAACGCCGAAACACCTGTTTCGGCGAACGCCCGAACTTTGTCTGGAGCAATCCTATGCCCTGGAAAGTCACCGCCGAACTGATCTTGCTCTCGCCCTTCGTCCTGCTTTGGGCGGCCTTCACCGTCGCGGAGACGGCCCGCGTCGTCGCCGCTGCCCGCCGGGGCCAGCAATGACCGAGCCCCGCCTTTTCATCGAAGTCCCGCGCGGCGCCCGCCGACACGTTGAACGGGCAATCGAGTCGCTGATGTCCCTTCTCGACGAGATCGACGGCGACGCGGACCTTGAGCCCGATGCCGACTACGAGCCCGAGCCCGGAGGGGAAAGCGAGCAACTGTCGCTGCTCTGAGAACGCATAGCGCCTCTCAGCAGCGATTCCCCCGAAGGGACGAAGGCCGGGAACATGACCGAGCCGGGCGGCGAAGGGAGGCAAAAGTTACGGCGCGGGACATCCGCGTCGCACACAGGACGCGGCCGGAATACGAGCCGCACGGGAATCGGATGTTGCTGGCGTAGCACCAATTCCCCGCCGTCATAACGAAGCTGCGGTTTAGGGCCGACCGGATGACCCCGGCCTTCCGAAAGGGACCCCGCAACGCCAGTGCAACGATACGGCCCGGCTCCGAAAGCCATGCCAGGCATTTCGCCTCGCTTGGGCGAAGTGCGCCTCCCCGACCCTCACCAAAAGCCATTGGCGAGGCTCTGAATAGGAACCGAATAAAAAAACAACGATGGGGCAACCCAATGACCCGAGCAGAAAACCCAACGGATGCTTTCGAGCGGTTCATGCAAGCCTTCCCTGAGCGGGAGGGCGGAAACGACCTCGAGATCGCCCGGATGGCTTGGCGGGGCGCTGTAGCGCGGGGCGCGGACCCGGAGGAGATCATCGTCGCTGCGCTGGCCTATGCGGCGGAGACTGCGGGCCGGCCGCGCCGATACATCATGAGCGTGCGGCGATGGCTCAATGAAAGCCGCTGGCGCGAGGTGGTTGTCGCCGAAATTGGCGAAAAGCCCCGGCTCATTTGGATTGATTACGGCTCTGCCGAATGGTGGGCATGGGCCGAACACTATCGCGCGACCAAGGGCAAGAGCCCGCCCGTCGATGCCAAGGGAGGCTGGCGCTTTCCGTCGCTCAACCCGCCCGAACCGCAGCCGTTGGCTGCATGATCTTCAACCAAGGAGGAAACCAGATGACCGCATTAAAACCTGCTCACCGCGCGCCTGCCGTTAAACGCGCGAAACCCGACCACGCCGCGCCTGGCGTCGATGATCAAAAGATGACGATTGTCCCGGACCCGTCCCGTCTGCCGGACGTTTACGCCATGATCGTCGATGGCGACTGTCTGGAACCCGAAATCTCCCACGGCGCTTGCCTGATGTTCGACAAGAATGCGCCATTCGAGCGGGGGGATTTTGTGGTGATCTACAAACGCCCGGAACTCGTCTTGCCGGGCCAGCATCAGGCCATCGTCAAGCGCGTGGCTCTGGCCCCGCCGTCGTGGGTGAAATTCCCTTACCGCGAACACCCGGACAGCGACGTGCGGGCAATCGTCATGTTCGAGCAATTCAACCCGCATCTGCGGTTCGCAATCCCATGCGGAGACCTTTTGGCGATCCACAAATGCCTTGGGCCTGTGCCGGATGACATGCCCCGCGTGAGAGCCAGCGTTGCCGATCTTGAGGGGCCGCTCGAACCCAAGCCTCGCGCAAAACGCGCTCGCGCTATCGCCTGACCTTCCCGAAAATCACCAATCGAAAGGGGAATTCCATGAAGACGCAAATCTCCCGCCGCTCCCTCGCCGTCGGTCTCGCGCTGGCGCCCGTCGCCGGGCTTCCCGCGCTCGCTGATGCATCGAAGCTTGATCGGCTTATCCAAGCGCATCGCCTTGCGAAAGCCGCGTTCGATACCGCTGTTGATGATCTCGAAAAGATCGAGGACGCCTACGACGACGCTTGTCGGGATGGTGAACATCTCGCGGCCAACCTAATGATCGGCGGAGGCTA
>PLZT01000082.1 GCA_003152255.1 Methylocystaceae bacterium
AAAACGGTCGTTTAAAAACGTCGCCGAAGTGCTGTTTCGGCTGCTCGGTTTCCAGGGGCTAAGGGGAATAGGCCAAAAAGCGGGATTTTTCGGCTATCTGAGGCGTAAAAGCCGTATCCAAGGCGGCTGCGGACGGCCAAACGCCAAACAGCGAGGGTTTCCCCTGGATGTAGCGGCGGGGCATCCAGAAAGTTGTCGCTATGGCTCAATCAAAATATGTGATAACTTGAATAAAACTATGTAGGCCACTGGAATATATGAACATCTTTTCCACAAGCTCGCTTGGCCACGATGGGCTGCTGTCGGTTTTGCTTAAGGACTTCACTTTGAACAGCTAAGTCAAAAATCACCTATCGGATTTTGGCTTAGCTGTTCAATATCAGCTCATTCTCACCATTGATATCAAACACCTTTCCGACGCCTATAATCCCGCCGCTTTGGTAAGATTGACGCGGAATCGATCGCGTTTCCTCTGATATCGGCGGGTCATCTCAGCACTGGCGTGGCCGAGGTGCTTTTGGACGTGGGCTTCCTCGATTTGCGCCGAGCTGGCGAGGCCGGCGCGCAGCGAATGGCCGGCGAAGGCGCGCTTGCGCTCTCCTTCGGGGAGATCACCGCGCACGCCCGCCTTAAGCACGCATTTTTGCACGAGCCTTGCGACATGCTTGTCGGTAAGCCGCTCGGCGGCGACGCCGGCGTTCTTCTTGGCGATGCGGCGGAACAGCGGGCCGTGCGTGATACGGCCAAGCCGCATCCAGGTCTCCAGCAAAGCGACAGGGCAGGTGTCGGGGCGGGAGCCGCGCCCAATCTCCACTTCGCGCCAGCCCGTCTTGCCGTTGATCGTCAGCAGGACGCCGCCGTCGAGAATTTCGATCCAGCCGGTTCCGTCCTCGGTCTGCTCGGGGCCGCGATCGAGGCCGGTGATTTCGGAGCGGCGGAGCCCTCCGGCGAAGCCGATCGCCAAAATGGCGCGGTCGCGCAAGCCGCGCAGATCCATGTCGAGGACGCCGAGCATGGCGAGCAGTTCGTCGGCGAAGATCGCCTCCTTCTGAACGGGAGGCCTACCGTGCTGGCGGCGGATTCCTGCGAGGACCGTCGATATATGGCGGTCTCGAGAGTCTAGCGGGTCGCCCAGCTGGCGGTAATTCCAGCAAATCCCGGAAAGGCGGCGCTCCAGCGTGGCGACGCTTGTCGGCTCCGCGCCGTGTCCAGCGCCGTCGGCGGAGGCGGCGAGATAGAGTCCGACCGTCTGCGGGTCGGGTGGCAGTTGTGGCAGACCCTGCCGGCGAAGCCAGGAGGAAAAATGTCGCCAATCGGAGTCGTAAGCGCGCTGGGTGTTGTTGGCCCGGGCGGCGCGGGCGTAGTTTTTAGCGGTCTCGGCGAGCGCGGCGAGGTGATCGTTTTGTGGGGCGCGGGGAGAGGGCAAAACGCCTTTGTCGGCATTTGTTCCGTTTGCGTTCTCATTTTCCCGACGACTCGAAGGGCTGTTCGTGGGGCTGTTTGAGGCAATTTCGTCCGACACTGCAGGGGTTCCGAATCGCGTCCGATAAACTAACGTTATCGGACATTCCTTTCGCAAGACAAGCGCGGCGGTTTTCTCCGAATAAATAGTGACAAAGCGCCGTCTTGCGCTACGATTCCGTCATGCTCCGATTCGACTCCGATGCGCTTTCCGATGCCGAGATCGCGCCCGTCGCGGCGGCGGCGCGATCCGCGCGCAAAAAATCGGCGTCGGAATCAATCACGTTAAATTTCCCGGTGGAACGGGGCTTTCCACGCTGGGCGCGGATCGGCGAAAATGCTGTCCGCGCCGGCGATCCTGTCTTCTTCGCCGGAGCTGGGCTCGCTTTGTTGGATCATTTTCTCGCCGCCTCGCCGCCCTTCGCCGGCGCGCTGCGCCAGCGCCTCGCTCTGCGAGCCGCCGCCGCCTGCGTGAAAATGGCGCGGCTGCGAGAAGACGCCGCCGGCCTGCGCGACGCCGAACATCTGGCTCCGGGCGCCGGGACGACGCAGACCAGCCTCGCCGGGCGCGTTCATCGCCTGTGGCGCCTCTTCGCGTCCCGCCCAATGCGGCTCGACGCCTCGACCTTGCGAATCGCGGCTGATCTTGTTGGATTGACGGACGCCACGAGTTTCGACGGCCTCGCCGGCGCCTTGCGGGACATCGTGGCCGGCGCCGAGCATCCGCTCGCGGCGGCCGTGGGCGCGAGCGCCGCGGCGATGAAACTGCTTACGGACGCGCCACCGGTCGACGTCGAGATTTTCGCGCTCTGGCTGTCGGACCTCGCCTTGGCGCAACGACTCGGCTGGGACGCGCCGGTTCCGCTGCTCGCCACGGCGATTGCGCATGCGTCTTTGCGTCGCGGCCCAAGCGGCAAGCGTCCGCGTCCGGCCGATCCGGATTGGGTCGACGCTGCGGCCGGCGCTTACGCGATGGCCGCCCAAGAGGCTTACGCTCTCGCCGGTGAGTTGGCGCGCGCTGGCGAAAAACTTCTCGCCGCCCAGCCCAAATTGCGGGCCAAGAGCGCCGGGCGGGTCATCGAATTGTTGCTCTCGGACGATGCCGTGTCGCCTGCGCGAGCCGCGAAGGCCGCGCGGCTATCCGATCGCGCCGCCCGCCGCTTGTTCGATCGGCTCATCGAGCTTGGAGCCGTGCGCGAACTCTCCGGCCGCCCGAATTTTCGGCTCTATGGCTTGTGAGGCTTAGCGATGGGCCGTCCCAAAAAACGCGAACAGGATGCGCTGTTCGATAGAGACCTCGCCGATGTTCCGGGCGGCGCACGCTGGCGTGAATGGATGGGCCGCGTCGAGGCGGCGATCTTCGCCGCGCGCGATCCCGTGCCCCGCGAAGCGCTGGCGAAACTCGTCGGACAGAGTTGCAAACTCGACGATCTTATCGCCGACATTGTCGACGAACTTCGCGCACGCCCTTACGATCTCGTCTTCGTCGCCGGCGGCTATCAGCTGCGCACCAAACCGCGCTTTTCGGCCGCGATCCGGGCGGCGAATGCTGGCGAGCTTCGCGACGTGGGCCTTCCCGAACTGACGCCGACCGAACTTCTGGCGGTGACTGCGATCGCTTATCTGCAACCCGCCACCCGCGCGGAAATCTCGCGGCTCGCCGGCAAGGAAATCAGCCGCGACGTCATCGGCCGCCTGAAGCGTCTCGATCTCATCGACGGGACCTTGCGCGCGCCGGAACCTGGCGCGCCCTTCGCCTATGTCACGACAAAAAAGTTCCTGGAGGTTTTTGGGCTGGCGACGCTGCGCGACCTTCCCGACATCGAACGGCTTGAAGACGAAGGTTTGTTGCGGCGGCCTCAATCGGACATCGATCTCGACGGCGCCTTGGGGCTTGTCGAAGACGACGGCCAAGTTTTCGAAGGGGACAGTGAGTTCGAGGGCGCCGAGTTCGAAGACACGGCCGATGGCGTATAGGAGCCCGAGTCGCCGCGCATCCGGAGCTCCCGACGCGCACCGACGGCGCCATAAGCCGCCAGCAATGAATGCAATTTGGCGGTGCCCGCGCCGTCTTTAAGATGGCGACTCCTTGGTTTCCACTCGTTTTCGAGTGGCGCCCGCGACATCAGTCGGCGCAGCAACGGTTGTGTGCTGGCGGTAATCCCGCCCGCCGCTACGATCGTCCGTCGCCAGGCGGCGATCACGGCGTCGGGCTCCACGCAAAGATGTATATCAAATCGTTGGTCGAAGCAGTTTCCTACGCGCGTGACGCAACGGATTCGCTCGACTGTCGACAGTCTCGTGAATTTCTCATTGCTTGGGGCTCTTGCAGAGAGGGTAAGGCGATAATCCGCTTGATCAGCGTGCTTTTCTCCAAAAAGCCCTTCGCCGCTTCGAGCCGGACCAGATCGTCGATCAGTTCCGCTGCCTTGCGCGTCGCCGGCGCGAGTTTAGGCGCCTTGGCTTGGCGGAGATCGAATCCGCAGACAGCACATCGGTGTTGAGAAACGAGCGCACGTTGATTGAAGGGCACGAGGCCCTGGCGGCAAGCGGGACAACGGTCGAGCAGACCCCGTCGATGTCGCCGGCAGGTCATGACGCTGGCGCGGCGCCACTCCTGTCGAAAATATGGCGTCTCGTCTTCGGCGAGGCACACAGGGCAGAACTGCTGCCACGTCGCATGTTTTTGGTCCGCTTGGGCTCGGCGGAGCGGCAGGAGCAGCGGCCGCCATTTCTTGGCGCCGATCGTCATGGCCATGATCCTATCGCGGTCGACGCCGGTCTGATGATGCAAGAGGTTCAGCACGGTTCCCGGCAAGGCGAGGTCGAGCCGCGCCGACCAGGCGCCGGAGCCGAACCCGAGCTCTTCCCCGAAATGTCGCGGCGACAGGCCGTGAGCGAGAGCGAGCCGATGCAGCCAGCTCGACAAAAGTTCGTCACGCAGGGGCGTCACCTTCACCGGCCAACGTTCGGGGAAAAGTGTCGCGAGACGCGGCTGCACTTCGATCGCGGGACCGGCGTGTCCGCGCATGCTTAAAGCAGCTCTTGCCGCAGCGCCGATCGCCGGCGCTCAGTGAGAGGCGTGTAATCGAGCGCGTCAAGCGATCGCGGCGTGATCCGTTCGGCGCCGTCACGGACCGCCAGCACGGCGGCCTCGGCGAGAATGCGCACCGTTTCGCCGATCAAGCCCTCGGACATGGAGAACACGCGGCGGGCGATGGCTTCTTGCGACAAATCGGACGGATGCGCGAGCGGCAAGGCCGCCTCCAACGTGTCGAGCAGCGTCAGATAGGGCTCGCCGTAGCGCCAGCGCGGCACGGGCAGGGCCTGGAACCGGCTCGCCATTTCCGGCGTGGCGTTGACGTGATCATAGACGGCGACTTCGCCGATCAGCACCGGCGAGACGTCATATTCCCGGCCGAGCCGCCTGAGGAATGCGAAAATCGCCTCGATGTCGCGCGCGCGGCCGCGTAGCGCATTGTGGAATTCGTCGAAGATCAGGATGCGGGGGCGCAGCGCCTTGAGCAAGGCGTCGACCTGCTCCGCCAGCCGAGAGACCGAGCGAAGCCCACTCGCCGGCGCACCCAACCCGGCAATCACGCTCGCATAGAAATGCGCCAGGCCCGTTCCCTCCCGTGTCTGCACGATCCAGGCCTTGCGTTGGCTCACGGCTTGAAGGTGGTGCAGGACGAAGCGCTCGGCGATCATCGTCTTGCCGTTGGCGTAGGGACCAACCAGCATCAGCCCGTCCGTGCGCAGCATCGTCGGCCGCTCCAGCAATTCCTCGAGGCGCCGATGCGCGGCGAGCGCGGCGTCCGTGCCGATCCAGCGCGGGGCGCGGATGAAGGCGATGCGCTCCGCCTCCGGCGCGGCCAAGATGGCTCGCACATGTTCGAAAAGGTGCTCGGTCACGTCCCGTCACCAGCTTTCTATCGGCAACAATCGTTTGGCTCGCACGGGATGGGGCGCCGGCGGCTCGACAACCGGCTCCATGATCTGGTGAGGCTTTGGAGCGTGCGCCGCCTTTGTCGAACGAACCTTGTCGCGCAGTTCGGCTTTCGAAGAGCGCCGCGCCAGGGTTTTGGTCGCGCGCGCCGCCGTCACGATGGCGGCGATTTCGCGAGTGATCGCGATCTTTTCGGTAGTTGTGCGGGATGCAGCCGCCCTTTGTTCGCGACGATCGCGCCGATGCTCCCACAAAGTGAGCGGCGTCGTGATGCCGTCGCGGCGCGTCGCGACCCGAAACGCAGAGTCGCCAGGATCGCGGACGTAAATACGGCTGATGTCGCGCGGATCGTATCTGATCTCGAGTGTGCCGATGCGGTCGCGCTCCGGGACGAGAACGCCAAGCCAAGGCGAGTAATAATGTAGGGCGAACAACTCGACGCCCTGCGGCGTCAGCCGCCGCTGCACGCCCGGCAGAAAATTCAGCAGGACCGCCTCGGAAGAATCGACGGCTTCCGACTGGTCGCCGACATGAGCGCGCCATTCGTCGAGAGGAACTTTCAAAGTCTTCTCGTTCATCTGATTGTTGTGATCGATGATGGCGAGCGCGACACAGCGTTCGAGATCGGCGAAAGTCAGACAGGCGCGCTTTTCGGACGGATAGCCGTCGCGATCTTTGACGGAGCGACCGGTGGCGCCGTCATGCCTCCCGATCACGCCATTGAGCTTGCCCAGCAGGCGCTCGACCACTCCGCCCTCGTGCACGCAGCCTCGATTGCGAAGCCGGATCGACACGCCATATTCGGCACAGCCTCTTTGGAACGCCGCTCCGCGAAACTCCTTCGCCGAATCCGTCACGATTTGCTTTGGCCGTCCGAGCGTCGGCCAAGCGTGCGCGACGCCGCGCGATTCGAGCCACGCTTCCTTGGGACAGATCGCGTGGGCGAGGCACAGCGCCACCGAAAGCGTGCTCGGGGCTTCGAGCGTCAGGCAGAAACCCAGAATGCAGCGAGAGAACACATCGACGAGGATCGTGAGGTAAGCACGGCCGACAAAGGCGCCAGCGCCATCGATAATCTCGACAAATTGGATGTCGGTCGGCGTGTGGTCGATTTGCGTCACCGCGAGCGGCCGGGGCGCGCTGATATAGCCGGGCCGGGGTTTTAGCCGGCGCAAATGGTTTGGGTTGGCCGAGCGTTGCTTGGCTATTTCCTCGGGCGAGAACAAGGAGGCGGCCCGCGCGCGGATCGCGACATAAGAAGGCGGCCGCAACCCAGCCGCCTCGCAGCGCGCCCTGATCTCGCCGACCACCGGGGCCAGAGGCGGCGCCTCGAGGATCAACCATTGCTCCCGCAGTGTCGCGGCGATGATCGCCTCGGCGTCGTCATCGAGCCGCTTGCGACGGGCGGCGCCTTTGCGGGACAGCAACGATGAAACCGTCCGCTCGCGTCGATATCGCGCGAGCAACGTATAAATCCGCCGTGTCGACAGCCGCAATTCTCCTGCCGCGCGGGCCACCGCCACCCTGCGCGGTCCCGCCGCGTCCAGCACCTTGTCCAGTTCGCGGGCGACCCGCCTGGCGCTCAGCCAATTCACATCGTCGGCTGGACGCACCGCCGCCGCTCCGCGGGGGATGCGCGAGTTGAAGTGCCGCAAGAGATCGTTCCCGGGTTGAAGTTTTTAGGCAAAAGAGCGGCCCGAATACCGGGCGAAGCTGAAGAAATAGTTACGTTCCAGCTTGTTGAAGCTGTTAATCAAAACCGACAGCTGCAGGCCCCTCTGGAGGCGGCGTCCGACGCGCTGGCGCGCCTGGATGAGCGTCTGCGCGTGAGCCCTGTCGCGGAAGCCTTCAGGCTGCGTGCCCATTTCCACGATGCCTGCGCCGCGCTGTGGCGGGCGGGAGAGTTCGTGCAGGTCGAGGATCTCGTTCTGCATGACGCCGGCATGGACGCGCGTTCGCCCACCCATGAGCTGGTGCGCGCGCATGCGGTCTTGCTCGCGCGTCGGCGGATCGCCGCCCGGCAACCCAACTGGGCGTTGACGCCGTCCGGTCTGAGGGCTCTGCGCGGCTCCTGGAGCATCAGCGATGCGCGCGCCTACGAGAATGAGGATGTCGCACCCCCCGATCGCGACGGCGAGGATGGGCCGGACGTCGAGCCGCTGGACGAGGAACCCGCGGCGTCGGGCGAGTTCGACGAGATCGACGCGCTGCTGGCGCGGACCGCCAAGGTCACGCAATCCGCTGGAGCGTTTCCCGCGCCGCGAGAAAACTTGGGATTAGTCTACGACGAGGATTGGGACGAACAAGCGCGGCTCTCCGAATGGCGCCAGGCGGTTGAGCAAACCCGCGCCTTGCCGCCGGTGATGGCGGCGGGCCTCGCTTTCGACGCTTGGGAGGTCATTGATCCCTTGCAGCATAGCGCCTGGCTTGGTTAGTTGCTCATCGCCGCCCTATTGCGAGGGCGCGGCAAGACGCGCCATCATCTCGCGGCGCTGCACGCCGGCTTGCGTCGCGCTAAATATCGCCATTCTCGTCGGCCAGATGCGTCGAGTCGGCTGATCGGTTTCCCGCAGGCGATCGAGGCGATGGCGAACGCCGATATGAAAGAGCTCGACAGATTGACCTTGGCGCGCGAGCTGTTGCTTAGGAAATGCCAGGGCAAGAGAGGGAATTCGAAATTGCCGCGCCTCGTCGAGCTGTGTTTGACCTCGCCCATCGTTAGCGTTCCCTTCGCGGCCAAGGAGCTTGGGGTGTCGCAACAGGCGGCGACCATTATGATCGGCGAGCTTTCGTCGAACCTTCGCGAGTTGACGGGACGCGGGCGCTATCGGGCATGGGCGGTAATGTGAGGACGCCTTTTACAATTCGAGTTCCGCACTTTCACAACTTAGAAATGAGTTACACTTGCCAAATGTGACAATGCTATGTGGAGACATAGGATGGCGAAACCGACCCAGGCCGAAGCCGAAGCAGCCGTAAGGGTGTTGATCGAATGGGCGGGCGATGATCCGACCCGTGAAGGGCTGATCGATACGCCTGCACGAGTGGCGCGATCCTACCGTGAACTGTTCGCCGGCTACACGGCTGAGCCCCGCGACTATCTAAAGCGCACCTTCGAGGAAGTGGGCGGTTACGACGAGTTGGTTGTGCTGAGAAACATTCGCGTGCTCAGCTTTTGCGAGCATCACATGCT
>PLZT01000363.1 GCA_003152255.1 Methylocystaceae bacterium
TGGGGCTGAAGGCCCATCCGTGTAAAAACGCACGCTAAGGAAGCCCGTTTTCGGGTTTTGACGGTTCATTCCGGAGTTTTTGGCTGGTTTGGGCCACGTGGGGCCGGTTTATTGCGTGCAATGATGGCGTGCAATGGACATTGCACGCAATATGGCGGCTTGGAGCGGTGTATTGCACGCAACAAACAGGGGGGCGAACGCGGGGGATGACTTTGCGTGCAATACACGCAACGAACCCTGATAGTCTCAGCCAGACCGGTGCGGTCGCCGTCAATAACTCCACCCCAAATATTGCGTGCAATACGCTACCGTGCAGTTTTACGTAGATGGGCCTTCTGCCCCTGATTGCGAGCGGCTACACCTAACACGGCAATCATGAGCCGCCCCGTGCTGGTCGATGTGTCCGCCCACGGTTCCGCAAGGCTGAGGAATTGTCCGCCCGCGTCGATGATTTTTTTGACGATGGCGAAAAGCTCGAACACTGACCGCGCCATCCGGTCGATGCGCGTGACCACCACTTGATCGCCAGCCTCAAGGGATTTCAAAAGTTTGCCGAGTTCCTTGCGATCAACTTTCGCGCCCGAAACCTTCCATATAGGGATGTCGTAGCTATTCTTCCTGCGGCGGCAATGCGCCATAAGCGGCCGTTCTGTGTCCCTCCCGCTCAAGCCACGGACGCTCGCCGATTCGTGAATCCCAAAAGACAATCCTTGCCTAAACGGATATGTCCCAGAATCGTGTAATGTTCGTCGGGCGAGGTCTGGCCTGCCGAACTGCCGTCATGCACCAGATTCTCGGTCGGCGCGATATAAGCTTCGTTGGGCTCCAGACGACAACGCACGACCGGAAACCACGGGTATCTCGTCATGAACACGCGGGCGAGGCCAGTGTAATCAGGAACAGCCACGGCTCCGCTTTCGAGAGCGTCGGCGGTCAGGGCCGCGATGTCCGTGAGAGACGCCGGCAGATACAGAAAATAACGCGGCTCACGGCCAATGTTGACGCAAACGCGGTTGAGCGCCCGCTCGCGCGCTCCCAACCTACTCCGGTCCCAATTATCCACATGCAGCCCCGTGTAGGTGCCGGCCTGCTGGTCGATGGTGGTCGTGCGCAGCCCCGGCAGGCCGGTGCCGTAGCCAATGCAGATCAGCGGCTCCTCCAGCGCGCAGTTACGTTGCAAGAGCGCGACGACTCCCTTGCGGCTGAGATTGACGCGCAAGTCGCGGTCCTGATCGCACAGCCTCACGACCGCGATGGAGCGGCCCATGTCGGCCGGAGCGGTATCGGTTGTGAGAAGGCGCCACTCGTCCGCCGTTGGGGTGCGCCATGCGCCTTGCGGAACAAGCGCGCCCGATTCATAATCTCGAGCAGGATCAGCACAGCTCCCCGCAGGGCCAACGCCCTCGCTCAGTTCGATGCGGACAAAACCGGGGTCGCAAGCCTGCAAAGCGCAGAGCCGTAAGAGGCCAGTGGGTAGGACGAGGTCGTCATACCAGGCCATCAGTCACCGAACAGACCAAGGAAAAAACCGGCCTTCACAAAGCTACTCCGGAGCTGGCGTTCGAAACGTCCGTGGAAGGCAGGCGCCCAAGCCCCGCCTGGTCCAGTTGTTCGACGATATGGGCGAGGACTTTCGCCACATAGCAGCCGCGACTGGCGATCCAGCGCTCTTCCATCGGATTGGCTTCTGCGACCGGATAGCCTGAACACGCGCCGTAAAACTCGCAGCCCGCGCAATAGGTTTCGACCCGCTCGCCAGCCTTGGCGATCAGGTCCCGGCGCGCAGAGGACGCGAGGATTTCTTCGAAGCTCTGCATAAAGATGTTACCGTATCGATGTTTCTGCAGATAAGTCTCGTGACCGTAAACATCGCCGTCAGTGTCAATCACGAAAATGCTTTCGTCGACGGTTTTGTCGTAAAAGGCGTTGTTGCGACCATTGAGGAATCCGATGGCGTCAGCCAGATAATCCTGAAGCGGCGCAATGGTGATCGGCTCCTCAGATTGCCGCCACAGATCGAATAATTTGCACATCGCTGCGGCAATGTCTTCCGGGCTGACGCCGTTGACTTCGGTTTGTTTCGGCTGCGTCTCAAGATGATAAGGCAGAAGCCTGAAAGCAATATCGAGGTCGCTGAAGAATCTGAAAATACCTTCGACCTGCGTCAGAGTCGACTGGGACAGCACGGCGATGCCGCCAACTGGAATTTCGTTGTCGATCAGGCGCTTCAGATTTTGCAGGACTTTTTGCGTCGTCTGGAGGCCGCGAATGTCCCGGCGCTGGTCGCCGTAAACATCGAAGGAAAACCCCAATCCGCCGCGCTTCACGAATCTTTCGCGTTCGAGCCAATCCAGATGCTTGTCGGTCAATATGGTCAGGTTCGTCTGTATGACATTGTTATATCCCAATGGCTCGAACGTCGATTTTTCCAGCGCGCCGATCGCCTCGTAATGCTCAATCGGGACCATGAAAGGTTCGCCGCCATGCCAGATGAATTCAAATCCCTCGTCGCCGGCAAGTGGAGTTTGCGCATCAAATTGATATGACGCGAAATGGTCGAACATCCGCTCGATGTTCTCAAGCGCGACAACGCCTTTTTGCGAGAGATAGGGAAACTCATAGCAATAGGAGCAGCGCAGGTTGCACTGTTTGGTGACCTTGACGACAAGCTGGAGTTTCTGAGCCCGAAGCGCCGGCGTCATTTGCGTGTCTCCAGACCCGCCGCCGTCGCCAAGACGGTCCCGACGGCGGGCGTCCTCGCTAACAAATCTCAGCTGGGCTTATAGAGATTGAAGATCGTCTCAACGTCGGCGTGATGCCGCTTATGCTTCATCATCATTTTGGGGCTGCTGAATTTCACGAATCCCCCACCGCCTCCGGCTTTGCCGAATGTCGGTGCCTTGGCGAAAGGCTGGGAGTCGTGAAAATCCTGCGCAACCCGCCAGCGTGAAGCGGATTCCTTCGCCATTTCATCAACCATGCGGGAAAAGCCGGGCGTAAAGAGTTGGCCCGGCATCCTTGCGCCTGGATCGACGAGGTCGCGCCCCTCGTCCGAACCAGTGTTCGCCTGGGCCGCAGAGGCAGCCAATCCAGCAGCCAGACCCAGTGCGGGCAAAAGCTTTTTCATCACAACCTCCCCTTGCTCAGCGGATCAACCGCCAAGTAAACACGGCCGACAAACGACGCTCCACGGGATTGAAAAGAAGCCAAGATGAGGCGAATCTACCCCGGCTTGCGGCTTTTGGCAAGATGCTTGGCCAAACCGTGCTTGGGGTTCATCCCGGCAAGGCCTAGTCGGCTCGAAGCTGCGA
>PLZT01000639.1 GCA_003152255.1 Methylocystaceae bacterium
TCACGCTTCGTTCGAAACAGTGCTCGGCCTTACCGCGCGACACGCGCCGGCAAGCTATTGGGACATCATCGGCCGCGCCAACCCACGAAAGGGAAACGCTACGCCTCGCAGGACGCCGCGAAGCATGGGAGGCACGGGGATTTCGCGTTCACGGGGCGGCGCTGTCCGGGAAAGCCGCCGAGGGTCTTGAGGAATCTTCCGGCATCGCCTCTCGCACCCTGGCGTCCTGGGATTACGGTTTGTCGGCCGGGCGCGTGGAATTTGGCTCTCGCGATATTTTGGTGATCGACGAGGCGGGAATGGTGTCCTCGAAGCAATTGGCGCGGTTCGTCGGCGAGGCCGAGCGGGCCGGCGCGAAAATCGTTCTCGTTGGCGATCCCGAGCAATTGCAGCCGATCCAGGCCGGGGCGGCGTTCCGCGCCGTCGCGGAGCGGGTCGGCTTCGCCGAGCTGGAGGGCGTTCGCCGGCAGGGGGAGGATTGGCAGCGGCAGGCGTCGCAGGATTTGGCCCGGCATCGGACCCGCGAGGGGCTTGAGGCTTACGCCGAGCGGGACGGTGTGCTGTTTTCGCAGACCCGGGACGAGGCGCGCGGGGAGATCGTGCGGGATGTGCTCAAGGACATGTCCGAGCGACCGGACGGCTCGCGGATCGTGCTGGCGCATCGGCGCGCCGACGTTCGGGAGTTGAACGGGGCAATCCGCGCCGCGCGTCAGGAGGGCGGCGAGCTATTGGGCGAGCGCTCCTATGCGACGAACGACGGCGAGCGGCATTTTGCGCCGGGCGACCGCGTGCTGTTTCTGGAGAACAATCGCGATCTTGGCGTCAAGAACGGGATGCTCGGGACGGTTCAGGGGGCCGAGGAAGGCCGGCTTGTGGCGCGGCTCGACAATGCGCAGGGGCCGGGGCTCGGGCGGGAGGTTTCCGTGTCGACGGCGGATTACGCCGCGATCGATCATGGCTATGCGACGACAATTCACAAATCGCAGGGGGCGACGGTCGATCCCGCCTATGTGCTGAGTTCCGGCAGCATGGACCGGCATTTGACCTATGTCGCGATGACTCGCCACCGCGAGGAGGCGACGCTTTACGCCGGGCGCGACGAGTTCAAGGATTTGCAGGGACTATCGGAGCGGCTTGGCCGGGCCGGCCTGAAGGAGACGACGCTCGATTACGCCAGGGATTTTGCCGAGCAGCGCGGCATGGCGGATCGGCTCGGTGTTTCGAGCGAGATCGTTATTCCCGTCCGCGCCGAGAGCGACGCGCAACGCGCGAAGGAGCGAGAGGGCGAAAGCGCCGCGCGCCCGTCCGAATTGTCGCTGGAGGGCGCCCCGCGAGAGAAACACAGCAGCGCGCCGCGCCGGACCGCGAGAAGCTGCGGGCGTATGGCGAGGCCGCGAAAGCCGCGTTCGCTCGCTCGCGAGAGGTTGCGGCGGAGGGCGAGGGCGAGCGTCAGGACGAGCGCGCGCAAACGTCGGCGCCGCGAGGCGCGCAAGAGACGGAGCGGCAGCAGGCTTCGCCATCCCTCGACGCCGAGCGGCTGCAGGCTATCGCCATGGAGGCGAAGCTCGCCTTCTACAAGGCGGAGGGCGCCGCCAAAGCCCGCGAAGCTTTTACGCAGGCGGAAGCGCGCCGCGCCATGGAGGCCGAGCGCGCGCGGGCCGAGGCGGAGCGAGAGCGGCTGGCGGAAGAGCAACTGCTCAAAGAGCAGAGCCGCGAGCGCGAGGTCATGCGGCAGCGTTCCCACGATCATGGGCATGAACGCTGAATTTTCTAAGATGGATTGGAGGCCAGCATGGGAAACGAGTCAGACGGCGGCGCGAGGATGGAAGAAATCGGCGCGATGATTGTTCACGCCGAAGCCGTACAAGCAGCGCTCGACAAGGGGTTTGCGGCGCATGCGGAGAACGTCGTGAATATCACGCGGCTGATCCAGTACGGCGGCGGTGTCTTGAAGAAACTTCAGGCGGAAGCAGAACAGCTTGGCCCGCGCGCCGAACAGGCCGGGGCGGGCGCCGTGCGCGAGGAGGTTCGGGAGAGCCTTGCGGGCGCGGGCGCTGTTGTCGGCGATGCGGCGCGCGCCGCTCTTCGCCCGGTGATGGCCGACGTCGTGGCGGTGATCGGCCAAGCGCATCGCGCCGGCATCAGTCTCGACGAGAAGGCGGACCAGTTTTCGAACCGGATGCTGGCCATCATGGCCGTGAGCGGAATCGGCGCGGTGATGCTGGTTGCTTTTGGCGTTTGGGTTGCGCTCGCGTGGCAGCGTTCGGAGATCGCGAGCCTTGCGCAGGAAAAAGCTGACTTGCGCGGCGAGATCGCCGCCATGGAGTCGGTCGCGCAGAATATGCGGGCGCAGGGGCTGAAAATCGAGTTTGGCGATTGCAAAGACAACGGGCGAACGCGCGTTTGCGTCGCCGTTCAGCCGGTGCTGCGGCACTGGGGAACCGACCAAGCGCCGTTCTATGTGCTGAAAGGGTATTGAAGAGCTGCTGCGCGTTCCACATTGGCGGAGCCAATGAAACGAGGACGATACGTGAATCTGACCATGATTGACATAGCGAGCGCGGACTGCGGGGAACCTCGCAAAAGCTCAGGAAGCCGAGATCGGCGCGCGGTTCTTATCGCCCGTTCGAAAATGAGACGCGGCGATGCGTCGCGGTGTGGCCAAGATGGTACGGTAACGGAATTTTTACGCGCGAGGGTTGACGCGCCGCGAGGAATGGGACGACGCTCCTATGCCTAAAACGGCAGCGGCAAGATTTATGACAGGGACTCGTACACCACGGCCGTCCGCTCTCACGAGCTGACTTACTCTTCCGACCTTCAGCTCACCGAAACCGATCATCGGGTGGACGGCGATCGTCCGTCTTCTGGCAGGCGCCGACCTGGTCGGGGGTGCCATAAGGGCAAGAACAAGCTGACGCGCCAACTTTCGGGCTTTCCTGGGCATCTCCTCAGATTGGCATCCGGTATCCGTAGAACTCGTGATCCTCGTTGTATCCGCCCTGGCCGGCGCCGAGGTGGGCGAAGTCGTGGACAAATTCGATCGCTACGATCCACTTGACCATCTTGAAGCCGAGCTCGTTCTCGCAGCGCAGCCGGAGCGGCGCGCCGTGGAGGACGGTGAGCGGGGCGCCGTTCATCTCGTAGGCCAAGAGAGTGAGCTGGTGGTGCATGTTGAACAATTCGTGGACATCATAGTAGCGGCCGCCGTCTGCGCCGTCGGCGAGCGAGTAGAAAACCGCGTAGCGCGCCTCGGACGTCGGACGCACCAGCTCGAGAATGTGGCGCATCGGAACGCCGCCCCATTTGGCGACGCCGGACCAGCCCTGGATGCAGAAATGGGTGGTGATCTGCTCCTGCTTCGGCATGGCCTTGAGGTCGGCCAGGGAAAACTCCTGCGGCGCCTCGATCAGGCCGCTAATCCGAAGCCTAAAGCTCGCGAACGCGTTCGCCACCAAGCCGTCGAACTCCTCCGAGGCCGGCATGGTGCCGTTCGACCAGAAGAAGGGGGATATGTCCTTCTCGGTCAGCTGCGAGTGGACGTCCCACCGCTCGGCCAAACCCTTGATCCAGCCGATCATGAAGGCACCGGTGCGCTGCACCAGCCGCGCGTGCTTGATCGTGAACGGCGAAGCGAGGAGCCACGCGGCGACCATAACGGCCATGGCGAGGACGAACAGCGGAAACCCTGCCCAGGAGGCGTTGTCGATGCCGCCGAACATATGGTTGGTGTTTTGCCTGAGCCCGGTGACGAACACCATAATGCCGTGCATCAGGATGAACAGCACGAACCAGGCGAACGAGAGGAAGTGGACCGACCGCATCGCCTGCCGATTGAAGACCCTCCCGAACCAGCCCAGCTTGTTCGAGATCGCCGGGCTCTGCATCAGGCCGGTGGCGATCGAGACCGGCGCTGCGATGAAGACGGTAGCGAAATAGCTGAGCTGCTGCAGCCCGTTGTAGCGGGTCCAGCTGTAGTCGACGGGGAAGTTCAGCGAGGCGTATTGGATCGAGGTGGAGAGCGCCGCCGGAAACACGTCCCAGGTGAGCGGCACGAGCCGACGCCACTGATCGGTGGAGAACAACAGCACGTAGAAGAGGACGCCGTTGATCACCCACAGCAGGTTGACCGAGAAGTGCCACCATCGGGCGAGACCCAGCGAGTGGCGAACGCCGGGCAGGCCCAGCCATCCGGGAATGGACACGGAATCATCCTTGGAGGTCCACACCCGCCCTTTCGGAACAGGGACCTGGAAGCGGAACCAGTCCGTTCCCGGCGTCGAGTCCCGCTTCCAGTAGAGCCTCGGGTGGTCGGCCAGGATCTGAATGCCGGCTCGGATGATGAACAGCATGAAGAACATGTTCACGAAATGCTGGAGCTGCAGCCACCACGGAAAACCGGAGTCCACCGACGGCGCGGCCTGGGCGATGCCCGGATATTGCTTGATGAACGCCTTGACGCTGGGAAGCTCGCGAAGGCTCTGTGCGATGGCGATCAGGATGATCAGCGCCGTGGCGCCGATCGGCAACCCCCACAACGTGCTGACCCAGCGCTGGCCGATGCGGATCCGTGGCACGATCCCCGCCTGAGGCGGCATCCAATGGCTGAGAAGAAGGCGATCATCCGCACCGGTGAGCGCGCCTTCCAGCGGTTCGGGTGTCATCGGCTGCGCGGAGTTCTCGGTCATCGGCTGCTCGCTGTCTGGTCGGGACCGGTCGGGTCTGTCAGTCGCTCAGCTTGGTAAGCGCCGAGCCCTTGTGGGCGGCAATATGGTCGGTCTTGCTGCTCTTGATCTCGTATTGCGGCGACTCGGGAGTCGCGCGATGCGTGTGGCCCTTGTAATCGAAGTCGTGGGTATGAACCCGGATGATCATGCCGCTGACGTGACCGGCTTCCGAGTTCCACCCGACCCGATCTCCCACCTTGAATCGCTCAGGCATCTGCGCTTCTCCTGATGGCTCGACCATTCTCAACCGGAGTGTAAGGACCCATCTACAAGGCGTGAAGCCGCTCGATTCTTTGCTGGGGGAGGTTCGCGCCTGCCGCGCCTGCGCCGACGTCCTGCCATTGGGACCGCGACCTGTTGTCCAGATATCGGCGACGGCGCGCATCCTGATCGCCAGCCAGGCGCCAGGGACGAAGGTTCACGATAGCGGCATTCCCTTTTCCGACGCGTCGGGGGATCGCTTGCGCGAATGGATGGGCGTGTCGGCGGACGAATTCTACGATGAGAGCAGGGTTGCGATCATCCCGATGGGGCTGTGCTATCCCGGACGCCTGTCAAGCGGCGGCGACGCGCCCCCGCGTCCCGAATGCGCGCCGCTCTGGCGTGACCGGCTGCTCGCGCACATGCCCGACCTGCGGCGGACGTTGCTGGTCGGCACGCACGCGCAGACCGACGCGTTGGGGCCGGGCAAGATGACCGAGCGGGTGATGGGCTTTCGGGATCACCTGCCCACCGTTTTCCCGCTGCCGCATCCATCGTGGCGCACGCGGCACTGGGCGGCGAGGAATCCGTGGTTCGACGCGGAAGTGCTTCCCGCGCTGCGCGACGCGGTTCGACGGGCACTCGCGTGATGCCGGTGGAACGGCCTCCAGTCTATACGGTGGGGCATTCCACGCGGAGCATCGCCGAGTTTGTCGAGCTGCTGAAGGCTGGCCGAGTCGAGCTGGTCGTCGATATCCGCAGCACCCCGCGATCCCGGACCAATCCCCAATTCAATCTCGATGCGTTGCCCGAGGCGCTGTCCACCTGGCAGATCGGCCATAAGCGGATTGTGGAGTTGGGCGGCCGGCGGACGAAGTCGAAGATTGTCCCGCCCGAGGTAAACGGCTTCTGGATCAACCAGAGCTTCCACAATTACGCGGACTACGCGCTCTCCGACGAGTTTCGCGTCGGCTTCTCTCGCCTGACTGAATTGAGCAGTGAGCGGCGGTGCGCGATCATGTGTTCGGAGGCGGTCTGGTGGCGCTGCCATCGGCGGTTCGTCGCCGATTACCTCCTTCACGACGGGATGGACGTCTTCCACTTGATGGGGGCCGCGCGGGTCGATGTCGCCAAGATGAACACGGCGGCGCGCGCGGACGGCGCCTCGCTCGTGTATCCCGCGCTCGACGCGGCTGCGTTATAGATCAGGCAGATGGTCGTAGAACTCGACCTGCATTCGGATCGCGCCGAGCGGTTCGACGAGATGGGGTTGCTCGGGAAGTATCAGCCCCGGACGGCCGGGCTCGAGGATTACCTCGGAGCTCGGGTCGAGCACCTGATAGCGCAGGCGTCCTTCAAGCACTCGGATGACGCCCCACGCGCCGGCCTTGGTGCGATGTTCGCGGCGCAGGCCAGCAGGAAGGGTCACCTCGTCGAACACCGGCGTGGATCTATAGGGTGTCGTCGGCGTTGGCGCAGCCGCAGTCATGACAGGATCGACGCTTCGGTAATGAATCGCTCGATCAACGAGATCGACCATATGCGCTGCCGCCTGAACCGTCAGCGGATGGTGTGTGAAGCCAGGCCTCGGAGAAATGTACGCCGCCATTTCACGCGCGAGTTCCAGCTGCCGGTCGGAGCCTTCCGCGAGCAACATGATCATCAGGTTCTCGAGCGCGATGACGCGAACCTGCAACTGCACCAGTTCGGCGTTCGACAGCGGCGGGACCTTGGACAGGTCGACATCGAGGGAGTGTTCTTGAGGGCCGTCAGGTCCTGCGCCGCCCTCATTGTCCCACCGCGAAAGCGCCTTCAGGCGTAATTCTGGAGCACTCTGCACGTCTGGGCTTTGGTTAGGCATAAAGCGACTTTCTGAAGCAAGGAAACGGCGTCGATCGGCTCACGCCGGCGTTCCGGCCTCGGACGGCGCGGTAACCTGTGGCTGCTCACGAAGCGAGGCCATGACGGTGGGGACAAGGCGACCTTTCGCCACCTCCTGGATCATGTGTTGCACGCCATGCACGAGATCCGTTCCCGCCGTCTTGAGGAACGAATCGACCTGCCCGGACTTCAGTGCCGGCGCGTCGCTTCGATAGACTCCGTGGGCTGGCTCGACGCCGACCCCCACGTCATAAACGAGCTTCCCGCCAAGGTAGGCGGTGTAGGCCAGAACCCCGACGCCGGCGGCGCCAACGCCGAGATAGGCCGCGTTCGGCTTTCGATGGTTGACGCGCCAGAGCGCCATGCTGGTGGCGACGACGGTGGCGATGAAGTTCAGATTGCGGTGAGTAATCAGCATATCCTGCGAGGCGCCCTCCACGTTGACCCCCTCCCCGGCGATCAGCCCGGTCACGGCGGAGGCCACGGCGCCTGCAGCGGCAATGCAGATCGCCTTCTGCCCGAACGACAGCACGGACTCGTTGTCAGTCACGCTCCCAACCACGTCGGCGCCGATTGCCAGCGGCAGCAGCGCGATGGGCAGGTGGACGAGAGCGGGATGCATCTCCTGCAGACGTATCGCCATGGTATTTGCTCCTCGACTGTGCAACGAAACTTGAACGACGGTCTGATCTTACTTCGCGTGTCGAAGCCTTACTCTATCCGCCGTCGGACGCATGCGGTATCTGTCGGCCCAAAATGACGTCTCTGAGCACGATCGCGTCGTTGTGATCCTCGTCATGAGCCGAATAAACGAGCGTGACGGGACCCTGTCGCGCGAGCGAACGCAGTCGGCTCAGCAGCTCCGTATTCTGATGCAGCTCCGCGCTATAACGGCGGCAAAACTCCTCCCAGCGATCCGGATCGTGCCCGAACCATTTTCGTAGCTCGGTGCTGGGAGCAATCTCTTTCATCCATTGATCTAGGGCCGCATCTACCTTCGACACCCCACGAGGCCACAATCTGTCGACGAGGACGCGCGTACCGTCCTCGACGTTCACGGGCTCGTAGGCTCGTTTCAGCCTGACATTGGCTGCCACGATGCTTGTGCTCACCGGCCCCGCTCCGTCGAAAAACTTGGCGCCTCGGACAGCCCGCTTTCGGTGGCGGCGATTTTCTGTTCGAACTCCAGTTCCGTGCGAAGGCCGTCGAGGTCCCGATGCACAAAAGCCTTGGCAAGCTCCTGGCCGCCGAGTCGATACGTGATCGTGCAGTTCCTCGCTTCGAGCGAGCCCGCGATCTCGGCCTCGTCCCATCGCTCGGCGTGACCGACATAGGCGAGGCTGAAGTCATACTGTTCGGTCCAGAAGAACGGAATGTAGTCGAAGCGCTCGCGACGGCCGAGGATGTTGTGCGCCGCAACCTGCCCTTGTCGCTCCGCGACCACCCAATGCTCGACCCGGATGTGTTCGCCGGAAAGCCGGTCGGGCCAGCGCGCGATGTCGCCGGCGGCGAAGATGTCGGGGGCGCTTGTCTCCAGGTACTCATTGACGGTGACGCCGCGATCCATCGCGAGCCCCGCCTGCTGCGCCAACGATATCGTGGGCCGCACGCCGATCCCGATAACGACGAGGTCAGCCGGGAGGCGTTCGCCGCTTTTCAGCGTGACGGCGTCGTCATCGATCGCCGTGGCGGTCGTGCCGAGGTGAAACGTCACACCGTGGTTCTCATGGAGACTGCGGAGATAATCTCCCACCTCTGGCCCGAGGACTTTCTCCATCAGGGTCGTCTCGGTCCCGACCACCTGCACGTCGATGTTCCGGGTGCGAAGCGACGCCGCGACCTCCAGGCCGATGAAGCTCGCGCCGATCACCACGGCGCGCTTCGCCATGAGCGCCTTGGCGACGAGCGCGCGGCTGTCCGCCAACGTCCGCAGGTAGCGCACGTGCGGAAGGTCGGCGCCGGGAATGTCGAGACGAACCGGCTCGGCGCCGGTGGCGAGCAGGAGCGCGTCATAGTCATGACTGCCGCCGTCGGCGAGCTGCACGCGCCGGCTTGCCGTATCGATCGCGGCGACGCGCGCGCCCAAGCGCAAGTCGATGTCGTGCTGCGTGTAGAATTCCGCCGGCCGCAGGAGGTTCGAAGCGTCGGAGGCGGCACCGGCGAGATACCCTTTCGAAAGGTTGGGCCGATCGCAGGGCCGCGTCTCGTCGGCGCTCAGCATGGTGAGGCGGCCGGTATAGCCGTCCTGACGAAACGCTTCGGCAGCGGCGTTGCCGGCCGCGCCCCCACCAACGATGACAACGGATTTCGGCAGGCCAACTGATGGCGGCTGCGGTTGCGGCTCCCAGGGTTCCAGCTTTTCCCGAACGAACACGGCGCCGACCGGCTCGTCCAGGGGCGTGAACTGGCGCGCTACGTCGCGCACCGCTTCGACGCACCAGCGGGAAACCGGGTCTAACGCGGGCGCGCGGAGAGCCTCGCCGGTGCGGAGGCTGAAACAGGCATGATGCCATGGGCATCGGACGGTGTCGCCGACGAGCAGGCCTTGTTCGAGCGGAGCACCGTAGTGCGTGCAGATTGCGCCGATGGCGAACACCTCGTCGCCACGCCGGACGAGGAGCACGGGCTCGCCTTGGGCGTGCCCCAGCAACATGGTTCCGTCGGGGATCGTCGAAAGCTCTATGGCCTGCGTGAGGTCCGGTCCGCTCAGCTTTGTCGTCTGGTCGCTCATATGACCTTCCCGATGCTGCGGGCGTGGAGAGGCATTTTAATGAGAGGTAGGGCTGGGGGCGAGAGAACGGTCATTGCAGGGGAATCCTCTACCTTAGCAGGGAGGAGTCCTCGATGCCGTCTGAACGACCCGTCCCCGCTACTGGTTTAACGCCAGCGCTGGCGGACAGTTCCGGAAGTCTCGATTGTCCGAAGCGCGCGCCCGGCTTGTTCGGAGTCTAACCTTGGCGGCGACGGGACCAGGAACAAAGGTATATGATGATTGAGAATTCGCGGTCGCCGCGCATCAGTGGGTGGTATCGGTGATGGCACTGGTCGAGTTTGAAGATGGCGCCATTCAGGTCGATGTGGCCGTCGTCGCGAAGGGCCTCGGGATCGAACCGCCACTCGTCCAGGAGGGAATGCGCGAAGGAAGGATAACCAGCCTGTGTGAACGGGGCGTTGATGAGGATCAAGGACGGTATCGAGTGACGTTCTTTTCCGAGAACCGGCGCTTTCGCCTCACCATCGACAACGAGGGTAATGTGGTCCAACGCTCTGCGGTTGACTTCGGCGAGCGAGGTCTTCCCGCTTCAGCGCGGAAGCCGGGCGCATGACGATGTCGCGCGATAAAGGGCCGGCGATGATCATCGACTCCTCGGATCAGGTGCCGCGCGGGACCTTGCTGAAGCGGTTTCCGGTGCCGAGGAACTTCGGCGTCACCCCGGAATCGCGCATCGGCCGTGGCAAAACCTGGCCGGCGCCGGCCGGCGCGACCCGGGTCAAGACGTTCGAGGTCTATCGCTACGACCCGGATTCCGGCGAGAACCCGCGTCTGGATACTTTCGAGGTCGATCTCGACGACTGTGGGCCGATGGTCCTCGACGCTCTCTTCTGGATCAAGAACAAGGTCGACTCGACGCTGACCTTCCGCCGCTCATGCCGTGAGGGCATCTGCGGTTCCTGCTCCATGAACATAGATGGCGCCAACTGGCTCGCCTGCACGCGGTTCATTTCCGACCTGGCGACCCCGGCGACGATCTATCCGCTGGCGAACATGGAGATCATCAAGGACCTCGTGCCCGATCTCACGCACCTCTTCGCACAATACGCGGCGATCGAGCCCTGGCTGAAGTCGAAGACACCGGAACCTGAGACCGAACGGCTGCAATCACCGGAGGAACGCAGCAAAGTTGATGGCTATTACGAGTGCATCCTTTGCTTCTGCTGCACGTCGGGCTGTCCCAGCCACTGGTGGAACGGCGACCGCTTCCTCGGGCCCGCCGTGCTGCTGCAGGCTTGGCGCTGGCTCGCTGACAACCGCGACGAGGGGACCAGCGAGCGGCTCGACAACCTCGAAGACCCGTTCCGGCTTTATCGATGCCATACCATCCTCAACTGCACCCGGACCTGTCCGAAGGGCCTTAATCCCGGGAAGGCCATCGCGGAGATCAAGAAGATGGTGATCGAGCGCCGGAACTGATCGAACTGGTTGCGTGCGGTCATGAGAGCGCTCTTGGCGCGGGCGCCAGACGGAGAAGAGAATGGCCCAGGAGTATGATCCGCTGCGACCCGCGCCTGCTCCTGTCAGCACGACGCCGACGGCGCAGGAGCTCAAAGGCGCTATCGATAACGGGCGGACGGGCGACAAGGTCGCCTTCGATGACCCGGGCGACGCTCCGCTCGGCACCGACGACGAAGTCGCAGGCACGCCGGATACGGCGGAGCGTGTCGCGCTCGCCATGCGCCAGGAACTCAAAAGCGGCTTGAGCAGCAACTCGGGGGCCGTTGCCACGGCAGAGGACAGCCGCCGGGCGCCTTCGGCGGCACGACTTCGGCCGAAGTCGCCAAATATTCAGATCTATCGGCCGCAGCTCACGTCGGTGTTGTCCATCCTCAATCGGATCACCGGCAACATCTTGAGCGCCTGCGCTGTCGTGCTGGTCATCTGGTTGATCGCGGCTGCAACCGGGCCGCAGGCCTACGGGTTGGTGCAGGGCGCCATCGCGTCCTGGGTCGGTCAAATCGTGCTGTTCGGGGCCACCTTTGCCTTCTTTCTGCACCTCTGCGGCGGCATCCGGCATCTGGTCTGGGATACCGTCCACGGGTTCGAGCTCCGATCGATCTACATCTCGGGGTGGGTGGTGGTGGCCGCGAGCATCGCTCTCACCGTGGCGGCCTGGGTGCTTAGCTTCTTGATGAAAGGATAGCGCTGTGGACCGTCAAGACATGCGCTCGCCACTCGCTCGCGCGATCGGGCTCGGCTCGGCCAAGGAGGGGGTCAGGGAATGGTGGGCCGAGCGCGTTTCAGCGGTCGCCCTCGTACCCCTGACGCTATGGTTCGCGGCCTCGATCATCGCGCATACCGGCAGCGATTACGCCACCTTCATCGTCTGGATGAGGACGCCGCTCGCCACTACTTTGATGATCCTGCTCTTGATCGCACTGTTCCATCACACGGCGCTCGGCCTGCAGGTCGTGATCGAGGATTACGTCCACTCCGGGGCGAAGTTCGCAGCGGTAATGGCGGTGCGCCTCGGCTGCTTCGCGCTCGCCACTGCGGGCGTCGCCGCCGCTCTGCATATCGCTTTCATCGGTTGATCGAAGCGGTCTTCTGTAGCAACCGCCACCGGTGACCTCTACTGGCGCGGGCGATGAGCCGCTATGTTCGCTACTCGTCATTATTCGAGGAGCGTGGGAACCACAATGAGCGCGCTGATTATCTCGACCTTGCGCGACAAGCGATTGGAAGTCGCCGACGCGATCGAACGTCTTGAGCGACAAGCCGATCAGCGTCGCGCTGATCTGGCGCATCTCGAAGCGGCCATGCGGTTGTTCGACCCGAATGTCGAGCCCGAAACATTCCAACCAACACCACCGCGCAGGCGCAACGACTGGTTTCGTCCAGGCGAATGTCGTCGGCGCATCCATGACGTCCTGCGTGATGCAGCGGGACCGATGACGATGGCCTAAGGCCCATCGCTAATCCGATAACGCTGTAGACCTGATCGCCGTTGCTGATAGGGGTCTGAGTAGCAGCGGAGCAGAAAACCTACACAAGCGCCTAACAATTTGATTTCTCAACAAACGTGGGTTTGATGGATGATGCCGGCGCTCCTCGAAATCCGCCTAAATCGCTCCGAAAAACTCACATAAACCCGTCCAACAATCTATCAACGGCTAACCCCTTGGCCAAAATGGGCCTATGTTGGTTTTCTGCTCCGCTGCTACTCAGACCCCTGGATTGGCTCCAGGGTGGCCGGCAGAGGCGCTGTTGGTCTTGAGCCAGGAGGCGCGGAAATCGTGAGACCACGCCAGCGAGCGGCGTTGGCCGTGA
>PLZT01000721.1 GCA_003152255.1 Methylocystaceae bacterium
CGGGCCGCTGCCGCGCCGATCTCGCCATGCTGAGCCGCGAATTCGGCGTTCCCTTCGAGCGCGGGCCGGAGGAGATCGCCGATCTGCCCGTGTATCTCGGGCGCGGCGGCGCGGCGCCGGATCTCTCGCGCTTCGACATGCGCATCTTCGCGGAGATTGTCGACGCCTCGACGATGAGCGTGGCCGATGTCGTCTCGCGCGCGCGAAAACTGGCGAAGGCCGGCGCCGATGTGATCGACCTCGGCTGCCTGCCCGACACGCCCTTCGCGCATATGGAGGAGACCATCGTCGCGCTGCACGGCGCGGGGCTGAAGGTCAGCGTCGATTCCGCCGATGTCGCGGAACTCACGCGCGCGGTCCGCGCCGGCGCCGATCACGTGCTTAGTCTCGACGAGCACAGCCTCGATATTTTGCCTCAGGGCACGAAGCTCGTTCCCATTCTCGTCGCCGCGCCGCATGGCGATCTCGCCTCGTTGCAACGCGCCGCCGCCAAGGCGCGCGCACGAAAAATCGACTTTATTCTCGATCCCATTCTCGATCCCGTTCACTTTGGCTTCGCCGAGTCGCTCGCGCGCTATGTCGAGCTTCGCCGGCTCGAGCCATTGGCCGAAATCATGATGGGCACGGGCAATCTCACCGAACTCACCGACGCGGATTCCTCCGGCGTCACCGCCATGCTGCTGGGCCTGTGCTCCGAGNNGACGCCGCGCGGCGCATGATGTTCGCGGCGCGGGCCGATCACGCGCTGCCCAAGGGCTATTCCGACGCGCTGCTGCAAATTCACGACAAGCGCCCTTACGCGGCGACTCCTGATGAAATCGCCGAACTCGCGCGCGAACTGCGCGACGGCAATTTCCGCATCGAGGTCGCCGACGACGGCGTGCATATTTTCGCGCGCGATTTTCATCGCGTCGCCAAGGACGCGATGTCGCTGTTTTCGTCGCTCGGCGTCGAAAAGGACGGCGCGCACGCCTTTTACCTCGGGACCGAATTGATGAAGGCGGAGACGGCCTTTCGGCTGGGCAAACGCTATCGACAGGACGAGCCGCTGGATTTTGGCGCCGCTTGCGACAGAATTGTCGAGGACGAAGCGCGCTTCAAGGAAATCGGTCACACCATGCGCAAAAAGGGCTCCGATGCCGCTGATCCGTGAGTGCGTCGTCACGACGCTGAACGCCGCCGGCGAGCCGCATCTCGCGCCGCTTGGGCTGATCGAGGACGGCGATCATTGGATCATCGCGCCGTTCCGTCCGTCGACGACGCTTAGCAATTTAGAGGCGCGCGGACAGGCGACCGCGAGCTTCATCGACGACGCGGAGGTGTTCGCGGGCTTCGTCACGGGCCAGCGCGACTGGCCGCTCGCGACAATCGACGGATGGCCGGCGCCGCGTCTTGGCTGCGCGCTCGCGCACGCCGAGCTGGAGGTCGCGCGCGTCGCCGCCGACGAGCAGCGCCCGCGGTTTTTTTGCGCGGTACGACGCATTGAGTCGCATCGCCCCTTCCTGGGGATGAACCGCGCCAGGGCCGCGGTGCTGGAGGCGGCGATACTGGCGACGCGGTTGAAGATGCTGCCGCGCGAAAAAATCGACAGCGAGATCGCTTATCTTAGAATCGCGATAGACAAGACTGCGGGCGCGGGAGAGCGCGCGGCTTGGGAGCGGGTGATGGCGAAGATTTCGGCGCATTTCGCGGGGCAGGGTGGCGCTTGAACCCTTAGGTTTCTTCCCGTCATTGCGAGGAGCGAGGCGACGAAGCAATCCAGGAGTCACATGCGGCTCCTGGATTGCTTCGCTGCGCTCGCAATGACGGCTTCCGCTCGATGCGCGCCTTGTGACGCAGCGGAATAACCCCCCTCACGCCGCGCCGCCGTCTCCCGCGACCTTGCCAAAGTCCGCGACGCCGAGCATCACGACGCGCAGTTCGTTGAGCAGGCGCAGGCGGTTGAGGCGCAGGTCCTTGTTGTCGGCGTTGACCGTCACGTGATCGAAGAAGGCGTCGACCGGCTCGCGCAGCTTCGCCAAGCCGTGCATGGCGCCTTCAAAATCTTCCTTGTGCAGCTTCTCGGCGGTCTCCTCGCGCGCCCGCGCGATCGCCGCCGCGAGCTTGTGCTCCTGCGGCTCGATCCGCAGGTTCGGCTGATGATGCTGGTCATAGGCGCCCGCGCCGTCCTTCTTCTCCTCGATCTTCAAAATGTTGACGGCGCGGCGATAGCCCGCGAGCAGATTCTTGCCGTCGTCCGTGTCGAGGAATTTGGAGAGGGCTTCGACCTTGGTGGTGATCATGACGAGATCGTCCTGTATCTGGGGCGTCCCCTCGGCGGCGGACGTCGCCCCCAAGGCCGCGTCAATTAGATCGTAACGCGCCCCCCGGTCGCGCAAGTAGACTTTTAGCCGGTCGATGAAAAAAGACAGGAGGTCGAACAATTGGGAGGTTTTCGCGAGAAGCTCCTCCTTCGAGATTGGTGAACGCATCTCACTGCCGTATTTTTCCCAAGCGTCGAACAGAACCTCATCGTCGTTGAGGAGTCTCTGCGCGTCAGCCAGGGATTCAAACGTAGGACGGATAGCGTGTCTCGCGTTGTCGCGATGGACAAAAATGAAGGGCAAGAGAAACGCATCACTGACCAATTTCAACCGTAGCCCATTTTCCAAAATCAGCCGGATCACCCCCAACGCCGCGCGTCTTAGCGCATAAGGGTCCTTGCTCCCGGTAGGCTTCTCGTCGATCGCCCAAAAGCCCACCAGCGTGTCGATCTTATCGGCCAGCGCCACCGCGATCGACACCGGGTCGCTCGGAACGCGGTCGCTCGGTCCCTGCGGCTTGTAATGCTCCTCGCAGGCCGCCGCGACGGAAAGATATTCGCCCTGCGCGGTCGCGTAATAGCGGCCCATCAGCCCCTGCAATTCCGGGAACTCGCCGACCAT
>PLZT01000168.1 GCA_003152255.1 Methylocystaceae bacterium
GCGATTACCGGATGTCCACATATGGATCAAGGAAGGCAAGGGCGCGATCAAATGGACGCGGCTGTCATGTCGCTCCTTTGCCGCCAACGCCGTCCGCCTCCAGCTTCACGCGCTCCCCTATAATCTCGGCAACTTCTTGCGCACACTGGCGACACCGGAGCCGATCAAGGACTGGTCGATGACGACACTCAAGGAGAAGCTGATCAAGATTGGCGCGAAGGTCGTAAGTCACGGCCGCTCTGTTGCCTTTCAGATGGCCGAGGTCGCCATTCCGAAAAATCTCTTCGCTGACACCCTGCAGCTCATCGTGGAGTTGCGACCGCCGCCCGAAGCGGCATTGGCGTGAAGGGTTGGACTGTCATGCGTTCAAGGCCAATCCTTAGGAGAGCTGCGTCCGAATGAAAGAAAAACTGACCGCTTTCGGCGCAAGGCAGCCCGGACGCATGAAAAGCGTGTTGTTTATTCATCATGGCGGCGGCTCTGCCTTGCCAAGAAATCCGAACGGAGGCAGATTTGTGCTCAACACGGCGTTCATCTTGGGAATGTCGGGTACGAGGCCCCCAAACCATGTATGAGCAGCCGCCGCAAATGGAGGTTTTGCTGGAGCAGTTCCAACGCGCCGCGTTCGGCTATTTTCTGGAGCAGACCAACCCTGCAAACGGATTGGTGGCGGACACCTCGCTAGACGGATCTCCGGCCAGCATCGCCAGCGTCGGCTTCGCGCTGTCGTCCTTTCCGGTGGGCGTTGAACGCGGGTGGATGGTCCGCGCCGACGCGGTCGCCCGGACTCTGGCCGCCTTGCGGTTTTTCTGGAACGGCGAGCAATCCGACAAGCCCGAGGCGATTGGCTACAAAGGTTTCTATTATCACTTTCTCGACATGCACAGCGGCAAGCGCGTCTGGAATTGCGAGGTCTCGCTGATTGACACAACGCTGTTGGTCGCGGGCATACTCACGGCCGCCGTCTATTTCGACGCGCAGACGCCGGACGAAACCGAGATCCGCGAACTCGCCGACGCGCTTTATCGCCGCGTCGACTGGCGCTGGGCGGAAAGCGGCAAAGGGACGGTTACTCAAGGATGGAAACCGCACAGCGGATTTTTGCACTACGACTGGGATGGCTACAACGAGGCGATGATCCTTTACATTCTCGGGCTTGCGTCGCCCACCCATCCGTTGTCGGAAAATTCCTACGCGGTGCGCACCATCGGCTACCAGTGGGAGAATATTTACGACATTGATTTTCTGTACGCCGGACCGCTGTTTATTCATCAGTTCTCCCACGCCTGGATCGATTTCCGAGGCGTAAGAGACCCGTTCATGCGGGAAAAAGACTGCGATTATTTCGAGAACAGCCGGCGCGCGACCTACATCCAGCGCGAATATGCGGAACGCAATCCGCATGGATTTGACGGCTATGGCAAGGATTGCTGGGGCGTCAACGCATGTGACGGTCCCGGTGAGAAGCTCCTCGAGATCGACGGCAAGTGGCGCAAGTTTTCCGGCTACGCCGCACGCGGCGTGCCCTTTGGGCCGGACGATGGGACCATTGCGCCGTGGTCTGCGCTCGCGTCGCTGCCATTTGCGCCCGAGATCGCATTCCCGGCGCTGCAACACCTTTGCGAACAATATCCCGAAATCGTTCGTGATTGCAGGATGCCCAGCGGGTTCAACCCGACTTTGCCTGGAAAGGGTCGTTACGGGTGGGTGTCCGACGGATTTTACGGGCTCTCCCAAGGCATCATTGTGCTTATGGTCGAAAACCACCGCTCCGGCTTGATCTGGAAGCTGATGCGGCAATGTCCCTACATCCGGGAAGGCTTGCGGCGCGGCGGGTTCCGCGGCGGCTGGCTCTAGCGATGTCTCCTCTTTGCGAAGGGTTCCGATGCAGCGCGATGAATCTTCGCCGCGAGAGATGCGGCAGGAACGCATTTATCGAGCCTTGATGCAAAATTTGCATCCGCTCGCCTGGCGCAATCCGCCGCCGGTCGACATGTATAACCTCGTCGTTCTCGGCGCCGGCCCCGCCGGGCTGGCCGCCGCCAGCTCCGCCGCCGCAATGGGCGCCAAAGTGGCGATCGTCGAGCGCAATGTCCTTGGCGGAAATAGCCTGAATGTAGGGTCCGTTCCCTCGAAGACGATTTACAGAACATCGCGGCTCTATGCGGACATGCGCGATGCGGAGAATTTTGGCGGTCAAGTTCCGGACAACATCCGGATTGACTTCGCCTCCGCGATGGAGCGCATGCGGAGAATCCGAACGCGCCTCAGTCGTTATGAGTCGGTTGAACGGATGAGCAGCGCGGGCATTGACGTTTTTTTTGGTGAGGGGCGCTTTACGGGGCCACGCGCAATCACAATTGATGGAAAGGCGCTACGCTTCAAGAAGGCGCTTATCGCCACGGGCTCGCGACCGGTGACGCCGATGATTCCCGGACTCGCCGAGACGGGATATCTCACCGATAAGAACGTGTTTGATTTGAACGAATGTCCGCGCTGTCTCATGGTTGTCGGCGGCGGTCCGCTGGGATGCGAAGGCGCGCAGGCGTTTTGCAGGTTAGGCGCCCGTGTCGTCATTGCTCAGAATAATCCGATGTTCCTGCCTGGAGAGGAACGGGACGCTGCGCAAATCTTGTGCGACGCCTTGATACGTGACGGCATTGAGGTGCATCTCAACACCAAGGTCGTTGGCGTGCGTTTGGATGGCGGGCAAAAGCTCGTCGATCTCGTCTGCGTCGACTTAAAGAAAACGATCGCCGTGGATGCCATTTTGGTCGGCGTTGGACGGGCGCCAAACGTCGAAGGCATGGACCTTGAGGCTGCCGGCGTTGATTACGACACCGCAGCTGGGGTTCGCGTTAACGACTTTCTGCAGACCACCAATCCGAATATTTATGCGGCGGGCGATGTCTGCCTCGAGCAAAAATTCACTCACACCGCCGCTGCTTCCGCACGCATCGCGGCGCAAAACGCGTTATTTCTTGGGCGCAAGAGATATAGCGCGCTCACTATTCCGTGGTGCACCTATACCGACCCGGAAATCGCCCATGTTGGTCTCTATGCTCGACAAGCCCGCGAAAGACACATTCCCGTCGAAACCTTCACGATTCTCATGCACGACGTGGATCGCGCGATTGCCGACGGCGAAGAAGATGGCTTCGTGAAGATACACTTGCGCGGGGGGACGGATCGAATCCTGGGGGCGACCATTGTCGCGCGCCACGCAGGCGAGATGATCAATGCATTATCGCTCGCAATCAACGTCAAGATTGGCCTTCACGCGATGGCGCAGGTCATTCATGCCTATCCGACGCAAGCCGAGGCGATAAAAATGGCTGCGGACGCATACGACCGCACCCGCCGCAAATCCATTTTGAAATTCTTGTCCAGTCGCTGGCTGAATTGGTGACGCGTATCGAATGCCTGACGCCGAAGCGATCTGCGAGGCGGTGACGCGCCCCTCTATGCGGTTTGTTCCGGTGAATGACGTCGATCAGCAATCGGCACTGATGCATCGGGCACGCAATCTGCTGGTTCGTCAGCGCATCATGCTGGTCAACGCGCTCCGCGCGCATCTGGCGGAATTCGGCTTCATCGCGCCGCAGGGGCTATGCCATGTCTGTAAATCGGCGTGGGGTCACGACGCCGATCGGCGACGGGTCACACACAGAAGCGACTGATTTTACTATCATGAGAAACATTGAAAGGGGTCATGATTGGAATCCGATTTACACCATGATGCTTGGGAATATCCAGGGCGGCTCGCGCCTTGTTGAGACG
>PLZT01000367.1:0-12909 GCA_003152255.1 Methylocystaceae bacterium
CGGCGATCGAGCCTTGGCTGCACGCGGGGCAAGACCCGGAAAAAGAGCGGCTGCAATCGCCCCAGCAGCGCGCCAAGCTCGATGGCCTCTACGAGTGCATCCTCTGCGCCTGTTGCTCGACGTCTTGCCCGAGCTATTGGTGGAACTCGGACCGCTATCTTGGCCCCGCCGCGCTGTTGCAGGCGCATCGCTGGATTTCGGATTCACGCGACGAGGCCGGCGAGGAGCGTCTCGGCTATGTCGACGACGCCTTTCGGCTTTATCGCTGCCACACGATCATGAATTGCACCAAGGCCTGCCCCAAGCATCTGGAACCGGCCAAGGCCATCGCCGAGTTGAAAAATCTGGCGCTCGCCAGACTTTCCTGACTTACCCGGCCGTTTTGGCGCATTCGGCGGCGCAGTTCGCGCAGGCCGCGCCGAGCGCCGCGCATTCGGCGACGCGGAGAAGCTTGTCGCAGTCCTTTTTGCAGGCGAGACACAGATCCGCGACCGTGCGGGCGAAGGCCGGCGCATAGGGCGAGCCCAGGCCCGCGAGCGCCGCCAGCGCGCCGCAGGCGGCGACCACATCGGCGGCCGAGTTGGCGCAGTCGGCAAGAGCAACATCCTTCGTCGCGAGCGCGGCCAGCGCGCGGCGCAGGCAATCCTGGCCGGCGGCGAGGCAAATTGAACTGGACTGCGCCAGCGCGGCATAGCTCGGCTTCGGGCGAACCTCTTGCGGGGCGGGTTTGGCCGGCTTTTCCAACGCCGCGGACGCCGGCGCCGTTAGCGCCGCGAATCCAAGCGCCGTGACAAAACTGCGTCGCTCCATCTTTCACCCTTTAACGCTAAAGAAATTCGCCGATCCGCGTGGCCGGACTGTCATCTAGCGACTATAAGCCGGGCGCGGGCGAATTTCACCGGGGAAGCGACATGGCGGCGCTGGCGCATCTTGACGCGCAGGAGTTCATCAACACCTTCATCTCTCTGTTCGTCGCGCTCGTGCTGGGCGCCGCGATCGGGGCGGAGCGGCAATATCGCCAGCGCACGGCGGGGCTGCGCACCAACGCGCTCGTGGCCGTCGGCGCCTCGGCCTTCGTCGACCTCGGCATGAGGCTGAACGGCAATATCGGCGCGGCGCAGGTCCTGGCCTATGTCGCTTCCGGCGTCGGTTTTCTTGGCGCCGGCGTCATTCTCAAGGAAGGCATGAATATTCGCGGCCTGAACACCGCCGCGACGATCTGGTGCTCCGCCGTCACCGGCGCCTTCGCCGGAGCCGATCGCCCGGTCGAGGCGGTGATGCTCGCTTTCTTTGTGCTCGGCGGCACCACCTTCTTGCGCCCGCTCGTGACATTGATCGAACGCGCGCCCATCGACGAGAGCGCCACGGAGGCGATATTCGACGTGCGCGCGACGGTCGCGGAGAGGCGGCGCGACGAGCTACGCGACCTGCTGGTCGAGAAGCTCGAGGCCGCGAATTATCCCGTTCGCGACGTAGAGGACATCGAGCGCGACGAAGACGTCGAACTGGTGGCCACGCTGTCGGCGATTAGCGTGGAGGCCAAGGAACTCGACGCCGTGACAGCGGATTTCGCCAGACTGGACGGCGTGCGGCACGCAACCTGGTCGTCGCGCAGCAACGATTGACGCCGCGGGCGTCGCCCCCGCGCGCATCCTCCGCGCCGATTTCGCGCGTCTTGCGCTCGTCGCCTTTCAGCCATAGACTCCGCGCCAGTCTCGGTCGATTCGTTGCGTAGCCCCTTCGCGGACGGCAAGAGTTCCGCCAAAGAGGACATGGCGCATGGAAGCCGACGCCGTCGCCGTTTCGCATGACTCCGCCCGGGCCGAGACGCCTCCCGATGACTCGGCCGTGGCCGAACAGGCTTTAGCCGAGGCTGCTCCCGCGGATGGCGCCCAGGCGTCCGCCGAAGAGAAAGTCGTCACCGACACGGCTTTGCTCGTCACCCAAGGCAAGCATCGCTTTTATTCGCTGGTTTTGCCGAGCGACGTGCTGGCGGCGACCTGCACGGTGGACCCAAGACAGGAAAACCCTATCGACGGCTTTCAGCGCCTGCTCGACAAGCGCCGGGCGCGCGACATCGCCGAATACATCGACAGCGGCTTCGGCACGGCGCCCTGCGCGGTCATTCTTTCCGCCCAGCCGCGCGCGCAACTGCATTATGATCGCGCGAGCCAGTTGCTCCGATTCCGCAAAAGCCCCAATTCGTTCCTGATCATCGACGGCCAGCATCGCATTTACGGCTTCAATCTGGCCAAGCGCAAGGTGAGCATCCCCGTCGTCGTTTACAACAAGCTCACGCGCGCGCAAGAATGCCAGTTGTTCATGGACATAAACACCAAGCAGCGCCCGGTGCCTCCCGAGCTTTTGCTCGACATCCGCCGCCTCTCCGAGACCGAGACGGAGGCGGAGGCGCTGCTGCATAATGTGTTCGATCTGTTTTTCGCGCGCGAGGACAGCGCCCTCAAGGAGCTGGTTTCGCCCTCGGAGCGGCGCAAGGGAATGATCTCCCGCGTCACGTTCAACGCGGCGCTGAAATCGATCGACGGCGCCTTCGTCGACGCCTCCGCCCAGGATGTCTACAGCGTCCTGAACCCCTATCTGCTCGCCTGCCTCAATGGGCTGGGGTTGCACGAGGCGCAGGCCAATATCACCAATCCGGCGCTGTTCAAGGCGCTGCTGCTGCTTTTCCCGAATATCGCCGAGCGCGTGGCCGAACGTTTTGGCGGCGTCTATACGGTTGGCAACTTCGAGCAGATGCTGTTGCCGTTTTTCCGGCGCCTCAAGAAGAACGAACTGCCGAAGCCGGGGGTCGGTCATCTCGCGTTGCACGAGCATTTCCGCAAGACTCTGACCGCCGGCTTCTCGCTCAAGCAGTGGTTGTTTGCTTGACAGCGGCTCCGGCGAGCGTGGAAGCCTAAGGCTTCGAGACGGGATCGACGCGCGGCGCCAAGCCGTGTTCCGTCTTGCGCCAAAGGAAGGGCCGCGCCCACAACTCGGCGAGCGCGCGCCACGCCGCGAGGCTCAACATGAGCTGCCACAATGGCGCCGCCAGCAGCGCCGGCCATAATCGCGTCAAACCTCGACGGCGCATGCCGACCAAGGGCGGCCAGATCAGCGCGGCGAGGCCCGATAGCGCCGTAAAGCACCAGATCGTGCTGAGCGCGACTTCCAGTGGCGTGCGAGGCGTCAGCAAATCGCCGAAGGCCGCGCGATAGCAAAAGACCGTCGTCAAGAATGGCGCCAGCAACGGTCCCGCGAAGCCGCCCGTGAACATCGCGAGCACCGCCAATGCGCGGCGGGCGCCGAGATCCTTGAAGAGACGGCGGGGATTTCGGCAATGCACCAGCGCGGTTTGCATCCAGCCCTTGAGCCAGCGGGTGCGCTGATCGAGAAGGGCCTTGAAGGTCAGCGGGGCTTCCTCGAAGGTCTGCGAGTCGAAGGTTTTGACGATGTAGCCGGCGCGGGCGAGGCGCAGGCCTAGATCGGCGTCCTCGGTGACGTTATAGGCGTCCCATAGTCCGACTTTACGCAGCGCCTCGATGCGAAAATGATTGGAGGTGCCGCCGAGAAAAATAGGCAGCCCCATCGCGCCGAGGCCCTTGTTGAAGACGTCGAACAGCGCCGCGTAATCCAGCGCGAAATGCGCGGTGAGCCAATTAGGCGCGCCATTGTCGATGCAAAGGCTGGCTTGCAAACAGGCCACGCGCGCGGGCAGTCGCGCGAACAGCGCCGCCGCGCGCCGCAATTGGCGCGGCTCCGGGATATCCTCCGCGTCGAACACCGCCAGCAGCGCGCCGCGCGCGAAAGGCGCCCCTATATTCATCGCGCGCGGCTTGGTTCTTGGCGCGCCGTCGGGCGCGATCAATATCTGGTGCGGCGCGCGCGGCCCGTTCCGCGCCAACGCCCGCGCGGTGGCGCGGTCGTCTTGTTCGACGACGAAGATCACGTCGAGCTTCGCGCGGGGATAATCGAGCCGGTCGATGGCCCGCGCCAACTGGAGCGCCACGCGGGCCTCGCGATACAGCGGCACGATCAGCGTATAGACCGGCAATCGCGCGTCGGCGAGAGGAGTGGCTTGCGCCTCGGGCTCGAAACTCTGAGCGCAGGCGAAAAGCCGCAGGAAAATCGCGGATAGAAACGCCGTCGCCAGAGGCAGCCCCACGGCGAGCACCAGCATCGGAAAGGGCGCGAGCAGCGCGGCGAGCAAGCCGGCGTTGGCCGCGATGGCGATGGCGAGCGCGCGCCCTCCGAGCGCGCGCCGCGCGCAAAGCGCCGGATCGGCGCGCTCGGCGCAAAACGGCGCGGCGGCCGCGGCCGATTGCAGCGCTTCCCAACGGACCGCGACGCGAAAGCGGCTGGGCGTCGTGATGGCGAACAAAGGGCGGCCATTGCTCGCCCGCGCGGCGCCCGTCAGATGGGCGATGGCCTCGCCTTGCGGCGCGAACAGCCAGACCAGGCCGTCGGGATTGGCGGCAAGCCGCTGGTAGCCTCGCGCGAGCGCGAGCATGGCGTCGGCTGGCGGCTCGATTTCGAATGCCTGGGAGAGAAAATCGACGCGAAGATGATCGGCCAGTGCGCGATAGAACACCTCTTCGTCCACGAGGCCTTCGCCCAGCAACGCGGCGTCCGCCGAAACGCCCTGGCGTCGGGCCAGTTTGGCGGCGTATTGCAACAGCGCCATTGGAACGCCGAAACCGGCGAGAAAGGCGATTTCCGTTGGCAGGGGGCCCGGCGCGGCGTCTTGCAGCCCACCCCCACAGCGAAGACGCAGGCCCACCGATCTGGAAAGCGCCTCCACGCGGCGCCGGTCGAGGCGGTCTTGCTCTTCCCGTATTCGCCGGGCGCCGGTCGAAAATCCGTCAAATGAATAAAGACTCATGCGCGCGACTTTTACTTGACGCCCAATCAAAGCCCGGCGCCGCCTCAAGGCGGCCCACGGCCAAGGATGAGCCAGTCTGGCGCAGCCGCCAAGCTTTGACAAGCCGCGCGAAGCGCGAGAGACGGGATATCCTACCTTGTTGGGCGCGACGCCCATGGCGTCCGATCGGGCGAGGCGATCAATTTAGGCTCGGTGCGCCACATCGCCGAGGGAAGCCGAGAGAAACTCAATAAACGTCCGCAGCTTCAAGGGCGCATGCCTATGACTGGGGTGGATGGCGTAAATGCCCGTCGGCTCGGTGGTGTAGTCGGCCAGGACCTGTTCGAGCGTCCCCGCGCGCAGATGCGGCGCCGCGATGAAATCCGGCTGCATGGTGACGCCCTGTCCGTTCGTCGCCATGTGGCAGATCGCGTCGCCATTGTTGCAGGCGACGCGCCCGCGGACACGCACGGTTTCTTCTCCGTTTGGTCCCAAGAATGTCCAGACCGCGCCGGCGCTGGCGTAGGAATAGAGGATGCACTCATGATCGGCGAGATCGGCCGGCTTCATGGGGCGGCCGCGCGCCGCGAGGTAACCCGGCGACGCGCACACGACGATGCGCGTCGCGCCGATGCGTTTCGCGATGAGGGAACTATCGGCGAGGCGGCCGATGCGTATGGCCAGATCGTAGCCTTCCTCGACGAGATCGACGAGCCGGTCGTTCAAAACGAGATCGATATTCACGCGCGAATAGCGCGCGGTGTAGGCCGCGATCCGCGGGGCCACATGCAATGCGCCAAAGGACATCGGCGCCGTCACCCGCAATCGCCCCACGGGCTCCGACGCCTGGGCGGCGATCTCTCGCTCGGCCTCCTCGATCGCCGCCAGAATGTCGCGGCACCGTTCGAGATAAGCGGCCCCCGGCTCCGTCAAGCTAACCTTGCGCGTGGTGCGGTTGAGCAATCGCAGCCCAAGATGGGCCTCGAGGTCCATGACAAGCTTGCTGGCCATCGCTCGCGACAGGCCGAGCCGTTCGGACGCCATCGCGAAATGACCGCCATCGGCCACCGCGACAAAGGCCTTCATCGAGCTCAATTGGTCCATATTGTCTGATAATCGAAGATAATTAATCTGTAAATGGCCTGATTATCTTTTGCGCGCGTTGGAATAAAGTTCGATCCATCGGAGCCGCCGTCGCCGCCGTTACAGTTGAAGGATGATCTCATGACGATTGATCGCACCGCTCCATACGCGGCATTGCTGCTTCGCCTCGGCCTGGGCGTCCTGTTTCTCGCGCACGGGCTCCTCAAGGCATTCGTGTTCACCCTGCCCGGAACCGCCAAATTCTTCGAGAGTCTCGGCTATCCGGGCGCGCTCGCCTATGTTGTCGTCGCCCTTGAAATCGGCGGCGGATTATTGTTGCTCTCGGGCCTGTTCACCCGCGCGGCGGCCGTCGCGCTGACGCCGGTCCTTCTCGGCGCCTTGCTCGCGCATCTGCCGAATGGCTGGCTTTTCTCCAATCCTCAAGGCGGCTGGGAGTTCCCGGCGCTGTGGATCGTTCTACTGATCGTCCAGGCCCTGCTCGGTCCCGGCGCCTACGCCCTCAAGCTCCCCGGCTTCGCCGTAGACAAGCGCGAAACCGTGTCGGCGTAAGCCATTTCAGACTGGAGCAGAATCAATGTCCCTCATCGCTATCGTCTACCACAGCGGCTATGGCCATACCGCCAAGCAGGCGGAGGCCGTCGCGCGCGGCGCGCTAACCGTCGCCGGCGCGACGGCGGCGCTGGTCAAGGTCGAGGACATCGACCGCCATTGGGCCGATCTCGAAAAAGCCGACGCCATCATTTTTGGATCGCCGACCTACATGGGCAGCGCGTCGGCGCCGTTCAAAACCTTCATGGACGCCAGTTCGAAGGCGTGGGCGGCCCAAGGCTGGAAGGACAAACTCGCCGCCGGGTTCACCAATTCCGCCAGTCAGAGCGGCGACAAGCTCGCCACGCTGCAACAATTGGCGGTTTTCGCCGCTCAGCACGGTATGATCTGGATCGGTCTCGGCCTCATGCCGGGAAACAATTCCAGCGCGGGAAGCGTCGACGACTTGAATCGGCTTGGCGGCTTTCTGGGCGCGATGGCTCAGTCCAACGCCGATCAGGGGCCGGAACATGGGCCGACATCGGCGGATCTGCAAACCGCCGAGCATCTGGGGCGCCGCGTCGCGCAAGCGGCCCAACGTTGGGGCGCGGCTGTCGCCGCCTGATCAGGAGAATGAAGCGATGAACGCCGGGATTAACGCGAACCCGACCCCCACCGCCGCGACGTCGATCGATCCCGGCGTCCGCATCGGACATGTCCATCTCAAGGTGGCGAACCTCGAACGCTCGCTCGCTTTCTATGTCGGGGTTCTCGGCTTCGCGATAACGCAGCGTTACGGTTCGCGAGCCGCCTTCATCTCGGCTGGCGGGTATCACCACCACATCGGCCTCAACACATGGGAGAGCCGGGACGGGAATCCGCCGCCCGCCGGTTCGACGGGGCTCTACCATGTCGCCATCCTATATCCGACGCGCCATGCGTTGGCGGACGCGCTGCGCCGGCTCGCCAGCGCGGGAGTCGAACTCGAAGGCGCTAGCGATCATGGCGTGGGGGAAGCGATTTATCTGCGTGATCCCGATCGCAACGGCGTCGAGCTTTATTGGGATCGCCCCGAGGAACAATGGCCGCGAGATCCAGACGGCGCGCTCGCCATGACCACGGCGCCGCTGGATCTCGCGGATTTGCTCGCGGCGTGACGCGGGGTTTGCCCCATTCGCGGCGCGCTCCGCGATAATCTTTCGCCGAGCCATCCCGCATCACATGTTTAATTCACGGCGGCCGTTTTCTTTGTCGCGAGAAATGTTAATGGATGTCCCAAGCGCCCGGAGAAAACGGCCGACGCCGAAGCGGTGCGGGCAGTCTCGCTGGGGGACATGACCGAAATGCACAAAAGAAAAGCTGCTTTTTTAATCCTTTGACGGGCGAGACCGGGATATAGAAGCCGCCGGAGCGTCGGCGGCGCGAACGGGTTTCGCTCACGCCAATACATTCGCCAGCCCAGGATCAGCCGATCGCCGAACCCTTCAGGCGAAATGTCAGGAGCCTTGAATATGCGGGTGTTGATTACGGGCGGCGCGGGTTTTATCGGGTCCGCCGTGTCGCGACATCTTATCGAGAATTGCGACGATCAAATCCACGTTCTCGACAAATTGACCTACGCGGGCAATCTCGACTCGCTCGAGCCGATCGCCGGCAGTTCCCGCTATTCCTTCGCGCGAGCCGATATTTGCGATCGCCACGCCGTTTTCCAGACCCTATTGAGCTTCCGGCCCGATGTCGTGATGCATTTGGCCGCCGAGAGCCATGTGGACCGCTCCATCGACGGCCCGTCGGCTTTCATCGAAACCAATCTCGTCGGCACCTTTACGATGTTGGACGCCGCGCTTGAATATTGGCGCGGTCTTGATGCGGCGGACGCCAGCGCCTTCCGCTTCATGCATATTTCAACCGATGAAGTATTCGGAACGCTTGGCGGAGAGGGCTTTTTCCGAGAGGACACGCCCTATGCGCCAAACTCTCCATATTCCGCCTCGAAGGCCGGATCCGACCATTTGGCGCGCGCCTGGCGCGAAACATATGGCTTGCCGACCATCGTCACCAATTGCTCCAACAATTATGGCCCATATCAATTCCCGGAGAAGCTTATCCCTCTTATTATTCTCAACGCGATCGACGGCAAGCCGTTGCCGGTTTACGGACGGGGGCAGAATATTCGCGACTGGCTTTACGTCGACGATCACGCGAAGGCGCTGATGCTGGTCGCCCGCGCCGGGCAAATCGGCGAATGCTACAACGTCGGCGGGCGCAACGAGAAGCGCAACATCGACGTCGTCAACCTGATTTGCGACATCCTCGACGAAATCGCGCCTTGTGGCGCTGGGTCCTATCGTGAACTCGTCATGTTCGTGGAGGATCGTCCCGGACATGATCAGCGTTACGCCATCGATTGCTCGAAGATCGAGCGAGAACTGGGATGGCGCCCAACCGAGACCTTCGAGACGGGTCTGCGCAAGACAGTGCGCTGGTATCTCGAAAATCCCGCTTGGTGGCAGGCGATCCGATCGGGAAAATATCGCGGCGAGCGCCTCGGGCGGTTAGACTAGGATATTCCGTTCTCCAACGCTAAATCGGAACTCCATTCATGCTTGTCGAAGATACGGCGATAGCAGGCGTTAAAGTCATTACGCCGAAAAAGCACGGTGACGAGCGGGGATTCTTCTCCGAGGTCTACAATCTTTCGACATGGGAAAAGGCCGGACTGCATTACCGATTCGTCCAGGACAACCATTCGTTGTCGACGAACGTCGGCGTCATTCGCGGCCTCCATTTCCAGACCGAGCCGGCCGCTCAAGACAAGCTGGTGCGGGTCGTGCGCGGCCGCATTCTCGACGTGGCGGTGGATTTGCGTCGATCGTCGCCGACATTCGGGCGTCATGTCGCGGTGGAGCTTTCCGCCGAGGATTGGCGGCAGTTGCTCGTGCCGATCGGTTTCGCCCATGGGTTCTGCGTCCTGGAGCCGAATACGGAAGTCCTTTACAAGGTCACGAATTTTTATTCCGGGGCGAATGATTTTGGGCTGGCTTTCGATGATCCGGATCTCAATATCGACTGGCCGGTTTCGCCCGCCGACGCCTTGCTGTCCGACAAGGATCGCCGATGGCCGCGCCTGCGCGATCTCGCCCAGACATTCGCGTGAATTTTGATGCGCATCGTCGTGACCGGCGTTAACGGACAGATCGCGACTTCGCTCGTCGAGCGGGGGAGAGGGCGCGCCGACATCATCGCGCTTGGGCGGCCGCGGCTCGATCTTACGAATCGCGAAAGCGTGCTGCGCGCCATCGAGGCGTCGCCTTGCGACATCATCGTCAACGCCGCCGCCTATACCGCCGTCGACAAGGCGGAGCAGGAGCCAGGCGAGGCCATGCGGATCAATGCCGACGGCGCGGCGCATGTCGCCGAGGCGGCGGCGATCGCCGGCGTTCCGCTGCTGCAGCTTTCCACCGATTATGTTTTCAACGGCGCGGGCGAGCGGCCCTATCGCGAGACCGATGCGACCGGTCCCACGAGCGCCTATGGCCGATCGAAACTCGCGGGCGAGTCCCGTGTTCTCGCGGCGCAACCGAACTGCGCGATTCTGCGGACCGCATGGGTGTATAGCCCGTTCGGAGCCAATTTCGTGCGCACCATGCTGCGTCTGGGCGAAACGCGGGAAGAAGTTGGCGTCGTGGCCGACCAGCACGGAAATCCAACCTATGCGCTCGACATAGCCGACGCCCTGCTCGCGATCGCCGCGCGCCTCGCGGACGACGCTTCGCCCGACCTGCGCGGCGTGTTTCATATGACAGGACAAGGCGAGGCGACTTGGGCCGATGTGGCCGAGGCGACCTTCGCCGCGGCCGAACGTCACGGACGGAGGCCCGTACGGGTGAGACGCATCGGAACTCTCGATTATCCAACCCCGGCGAAGCGTCCGGCGAATTCCCGACTCGACAACGACAAGCTGTCGCGAACCTATGGCGTCGTTCTTCCCGAGTGGCGCCGCTCGCTGTCCGACTGCGTCGATCGGCTCCTCTCCATGACATGAGTCAACACAGGAACAACGCGACATGCGCGGGATCATACTTGCGGGGGGCAGCGGCACGCGCCTTCATCCCATGACATCGGTGATATCGAAGCAGCTTCTGCCCGTTTACGACAAGCCCATGATCTACTATCCGCTGAGCGTCCTCATGCTCGCGGGCGTGCGCGAGATTTTGATCATTTCGACGCCGGACGATCTGCCCGCCTTCAAGCGTCTGCTTGGTGGAGGCTCGCAGTGGGGGCTTTCTCTCTCCTATGCCGAGCAGCCGCGTCCGGACGGTCTCGCGCAAGCCTATATTATCGGCGCGCCGTTCGTCGAAGGCCACCGTTCGGTTCTGGTGCTCGGCGACAACATCTTTTATGGCCATGGCTTGACCGAACTCTTGCACGAGGCCGGCGATCGCGAACAAGGCGCCACGGTCTTCGCCTATCATGTCGGCGATCCCGAGCGTTACGGCGTCGTCGAATTCGACGCGGACGGCACAGCGATTTCGCTTGAGGAGAAGCCGCGGGCGCCGAAGTCGAATTGGGCGGTGACGGGTCTCTATTTTTATGACGAGCGGGCGCCGCGTTTCGCCGAGGGGCTTAAATACTCGGCGCGCGGAGAGCTGGAGATCACCGATCTCAACAGAGCCTATCTCACCCGCGGCGATCTCGGCGTTCGGAGGCTCGGGCGCGGTTTCGCCTGGCTCGACACGGGCACGCCGGCTTCGCTGCTGGAGGCGGGCGAATATGTCCGCGCCATAGAGCAGCGTCAGGGTCAGCGCATCGCTTGCCTCGAGGAAATCGCTTTCCGCAATGGGTGGATCGACTCGAACGAACTGAGCGTCGCCATCGGCAAATTCTCGAAGAGCGGCTACGGCGCCTATCTCTCGGCGGTGCTGAAGGAGGGTCAGCGTTCCGCGTAAGCCGTCATCCGGTTCGACTCGCGGCGCATGGCTGAAACTTCGAATCGGCTCGCCGCAAACGCATGACATCGGCGCGGGTTATGGTTTAAAACTCCCGCGTGGCCCGCATGGTCGTTCGGGCGCACTCCTTGGACGCCTTCATGCCCTTCTTCGCCATTCCATTCCCGATGATCGATCCGGTCGCGGTCAACCTTGGGCCGCTGCCGTTGCGATGGTATGCGCTGGCCTATATCGGCGGCTTCGTTTTCGGCTGGTTTTATCTGCGCGTTCTGTGCCGGCGCGAGTCCTTTTGGCGAACAGGCCAGACTCGCCCGTCGTCGCTGGCGGTCGACGATCTCCTGGTTTACGTCGCGTTCGGCGTCATCATCGGCGGTCGGCTCGGCCACGTGCTGATTTACGACCCGGGCTTTTATTTCGCGCACCCAATGGAAATTTTTCAGACCTGGAAGGGCGGCATGGCCTTTCACGGCGGGTTGATCGGCGCGATCGTCGGCATGGGGCTGTTCGCCCGGGCGCAAAGGCAGTCATTGCTCACCATCGCCGACCTGAGCGCGGTGGTGGCGCCGGTCGGCATTTTTCTGGGCCGCGTCGCCAATTTCATCAAGCCTGAAATGTGGGGCCGCGAGAGCGATGTCCCCTGGGCGATGGTCTTCCCGGCGGCGGGCGACGCGCCGCGCCATCCCAGCCAGCTCTATGAGGCCGGATTGGAGGGCGTCGCGCTCGGGCTCGTATTGTGGTTCGCCGTCCAGGCCGGCGCGCTGAAACGCCCTGGACTCGCGGCTGGACTTTTCGGCGTCGGTTATGGGTTGGCGCGAATATTCTGCGAGTTTTTCCGCGAGCCCGATCCCGTGCAGGAGGCGCTCGCGAATGGGCTGACCATGGGGATGGCGTTGTCGACGCCGATGATCCTGGCCGGCGCGCTGCTGATCGTCGTCGCGCTGAACCGACGCGAGGCTCTCGCGTGAACGCGCTTGGAAGCGAGATAGCCGCGATCATCGCCCACGAGGGGCCGATCTCGCTGGAGCGTTACATGACGCTGTGCCTGCAGCACCCTCGGCACGGCTATTACATGACCAGGGATCCGTTCGGCGCATCGGGCGATTTCGTCACGGCGCCGGAGATCAGCCAGATGTTCGGCGAGATGCTCGGCGTCTGGATCGGCGAGGCGTGGAGCGCCGCGGGCCGGCCGGCGGACGCGCGGCTCGTGGAGCTTGGGCCCGGACGCGGCGTGCTGATGTCCGACGTGCTGCGCGTCGCGCGCGTGGCGCCGGGATTTCTCGACGCGATCTCCGTCGATCTCGTCGAAACCAGCCCGGTTCTGCGCGAAGCGCAAGAGCGGACGTTGGAGCAGGCGCCCGCGCCCGTGAAATGGCGCGCGACCTTTGGCGAAATTCCGCGCGCGCCGTTGTTCATCCTCGCCAATGAGTTTTTCGACGCGCTGCCGGCGCGCCATTTCGTCAGGACCGAGCA
>PLZT01000367.1:12914-13062 GCA_003152255.1 Methylocystaceae bacterium
CGATCATCGAGATCAATGTCGTCGCCCAACGCCTGATGAGCGCCATCGCCGAGCGCATCGTCGCCGACGGCGGCGCGTTGCTTCTCGTCGATTACGGCTACACGCAGACGACGCTTGGCGAAAGCCTTCAAGCCGTCGCGCGCCATGC
>PLZT01000582.1:0-285 GCA_003152255.1 Methylocystaceae bacterium
AGCGATCCAGCAACTATTGGCGGAGGCCGGCCGGAGCGGCGTCGCCGCTGGCGTGATCCCGGTGAACGAGGCGGGCGTCGCGGCGGCCGCCGACATGAACGATTTGCAATCGCCAGAGACATACGTCGGTTATAATCGCGCCGCGAATTTCATCTCGCCGGGCGGCGCGGTTCGGGACGCGCGCCATGTTTACGTGGCCCCGACGCCGCGCCTCAACCAATGGGCCTTGTCGGGAAATTGGACGATTGGCGGCGAGCATGCCGCGCTCGACGCGAAGGGCGGCGG
>PLZT01000582.1:321-4144 GCA_003152255.1 Methylocystaceae bacterium
CGATCGTGGATCGCACCTTCGAAATTCGCTTCCTCGATCCTGGCGTGCAGGCCTACGCTTTCACCTTCGGCTGAAACTGGAAAAGCCATGTCCCCATCACCTGAAATTTCGGCTTTGCGAAATGTGGTTCGGCCCGCTCGCTCCGCGCTGATCGCAGCGGCGCTGCTACTGGCAGGCGTCGGATCGGGTCTGCTTGCCTCGGCCGCCGAGGAGGCGCGCGCGATTCCAGCGCCGGCGCTCGACGAAGCGCCCGGGAAGTCGTCGGAAACGGCGGTCTTCGCGGGAGGCTGCTTTTGGGGCGTGCAGGGTGTTTTCCAGCATGTCGTCGGCGTCAGCAACGCCGTATCCGGCTACGCCGGCGGCGAGAAGGCCGCGGCGCATTACCAGATGGTGGGTTCGGGAACCACCGGCCACGCGGAATCGGCGCGGGTGACCTTCGATCCGCGAAAAGTCAGTTACGGCCGCTTGTTGCAGATCTATTTCTCGGTCGTTCACGATCCGACCCAGTTGAACCGGCAGGGACCGGATGCCGGCACGCAGTATCGATCAGCCATTTTTCCGACCAACGCCGAGCAAGCCAAGGTGGCGCGCGCTTATATCGCTCAACTCGACAATGCGCATGCGTTTGGCGCGCCGATCGCGACCAGCATCGAGCCGGACCGGGCTTTCTATCCGGCCGAGGGCTATCATCAGGATTTTCTGGAGCGAAATCCGACCTATCCCTATATCGTCGTGAACGATCTGCCGAAGATCGAGGCCTTGAAGCGTCTCTTCCCGGAATATTATCGCGCGATTCCGGCCTTGGCGCCTAAGGCGGGGTCTGCCGATTGATCCCGCGCGCGTCGTGACGGCCCGGTTTGAAACACGCTGAAAACCCTTCTGGATGGCGAACCGGAAAGACGTTTACCCAGCGTTCTTCGAGCAGTGAGAGCGCGGCGTTCGCAGCGGCGCCATGCGCGCTCCGCCGCGGCGGTGATCGGATATCGGCCCGCGGCCCCGATTTCGCATATCGCCGAGCTTTTGAACTGGCGCAATAAAATCAGTTAGAATTTTCGGCGGCAAAAGCTTTATATTGCGCAATCGCGCCCGCCATGGAGGCTGGGGAAGTCTGTTTTGCCGGGAATCATGGCGGGCGCCCGCTCGTCGTCACGAGAATCATCCGCGCAATTGGAGTCGCCATGAAATTCAGGACAGTCCTGGCCGCCGTCATCGGGCTTATCGCGGCAAGTTGCTTTCAGCAACGGGCCGACGCGGGTCAAACCAATGTCGCGGTGGCCGCGAATTTCACCGAAGCCGCCAAGGAAATCGCGACCGCGTTCAAGGCGAAGACGGGTCACGACGTCGCGTTGAGCTTCGGCGCCACCGGGCAGCTCTATACGCAGATTACGCAGAGCGCGCCGTTCGAGGTGTTTCTCGCGGCGGACGAGGCGCGCCCGAAGAAAGCGGTGGAAGACGGTTTCGCCGCGCCTGAAAGCCTGTTCACTTACGCCATCGGCAAGCTGGTGCTTTGGAGCAAGGATCCCGCCTTGATCAAGGGTCCGGCAACGCTCGACAACGCCGCCTTCGCCAAATTGGCTTACTGCAATCCCGTCGGCGCGCCATATGGCGCCGCGGCCATCGAAACGCTTAAGGCGCTTCACCTTTACGAGAAACTGCAAGCAAAGCTCGTACAGGGAGAAAATATTTCGCAGGCGTTCCAGTTCGTCGACACCGGCAACGCCGAGCTTGGTTTCGTCGCTCTGTCGCAGATCGCGCGAAATAGCGCGGGTTCGCGCTGGATCGTTCCGCAAAATCTCTATACGCCGATCCGGCAGGACGCCGTGTTGTTGAAGAAAGGTGCCGACAATGCGGCGGCGACCGCTTTCCTCGCTTTCCTGAAGGGACCCGAGGCCCACGCCATCATCGAAAAATACGGCTACGTCGTCGACGCCGGGAGCCGGTGACGCCGTGTCGGCCCTTTCTCCCGAAACTTGGACGGCGATCCGCCTGACGATCGAATTGGCGACGCTGACGACAGTGATCCTGCTTGTGGTCGGCGCGCCGATCGCCTGGTGGCTCGCGCGTTCAAGGTCCTGGTGGAAGGAGCCGATCGCGACCGTCATCGCCATGCCGCTCGTTTTGCCGCCGACGGTTCTTGGCTTTTACCTGTTGCTGGCGTTGGGGCCGAACGGGCCTGGCGGGATGATCGCCGGGCTCTGGAACGAGCGCACGCTCGCCTTCACCTTCGAGGGGCTGGTCATCGGCTCGGTCGCCTATTCCATGCCCTTTGTCGTGCAGCCGATTCGCAACGCCTTCGAGGCGATGGGCGACCGGCCGCTCGAGGTCGCCGCGACATTGCGGGCTTCGCCCTGGCGGGCCTTCTGGACGATCGCCGTTCCGCTCGCGCGGCCCGGATTTCTCTCCGGCGCCGTGCTCGGCTTCGCTCATACCGTGGGAGAGTTCGGCATCGTGCTGATGATCGGCGGCAGTATCCCCGGCAAGACCAAGGTTTTGTCCGTCGCGGTCTATGATTACGTCGAGACCATGCAGTGGCGCGAGGCCAACATTCTGGCCGCCGGCATGGCGATCTTCGCCTTTATCGTCATACTCGCGATGACGCTGATCGAAAAGCGCGTCGCGCGCGCGGGCCGGTGATGGGCGGCCGGATCATCAAGGCGGGTTTTCGCGGCTCGGTCGGCTCTTTCTCGCTCGACGCGGCGTTCGAAACACCCGCGCGCGGCGTCACGGCGCTGTTTGGACCGTCGGGCTGCGGCAAGACGACGGTGCTCCGCTGCATCGCCGGCCTCAACCGGCTGCGTCAGGGATTTTGCGCGATCGACGGCGAGATATGGCAAGACGCGTCATCCTTCCTGCCAACGCACAAGCGTCCGATCGGCTACGTCTTTCAGGAAGCGAGCCTGTTTCCGCATCTCTGCGTGCGGCGCAATCTGCTCTATGGCGCCGGCGGCCCGACGCGCGCGGGACAATCGGACGCTATTCGCTTCGACGAGGTTGTCGATCTGCTTGGCCTCGCGGCCCTGCTCGATCGGGCGCCGCGTCATCTCTCCGGCGGCGAGCGCCAGCGCGTCGCGATCGGCCGCGCGCTACTGTCCCAGCCAAGCCTCATGCTGATGGACGAACCGCTCTCGGCGCTGGACAGGCAGGCGAAGGACGAAATCCTGCCGTTCCTCGAACGGCTTCACGAAAGCCTGTCCCTGCCGGTCATCTATGTCGCGCATGATATGGACGAGATCGAACGTCTGGCCGATCATCTCGTGCTGATGGACGCGGGCCGAGTCGTCGCCGCCGGGCCGCTCGCCGCGCTTCAGAGCGACCCGAATCTTCCGCTGGCGAAGACTCGGTCGGCGGCGGTCAGTCTTGACGCTGTGGTGGAGAGCTTTGACGCGGATTACGGCGTCGCCACGCTCGTCGTCTCCGGTGGGCGCTTCCTTGTTCCGGCGTCCCGCGTCGTCCCCGGCGAATCGCGCAGAATTCGCGTCCTCGCGAGCGATGTGAGCCTTGCCCGCGAGGCGGGGCCGCGCAGCACGATCCTCAATGTTCTGCCGTCCCGCATCTTAACGGTCACGCCCTCGGGCGAGCAGGAAATCACCGCCATTTTGGGGCTCGGCTTCGAGGGAGACGGCGCAAGATTGCTCGCCCGCGTCACCCGCCGGTCATGGGATCTGCTCGGGCTTGAGGCGGGGATGAGCGTTTATGCGCAGGTCAAGGCCGTCGCCTTCGCGCCCGGACGAACGGCAAGTTTTCATGGGTAGGAGATTGGCGGGCAGCTGGAACAAGCGGCGCGATGGAGTTTTCAAGAGCGGACCGCGTTGGACTTTCATGA
>PLZT01000212.1 GCA_003152255.1 Methylocystaceae bacterium
TCCGCGTCCTCGCCGAGGATCGGCTTCAGAACGCGCATCTCGATCCGCAACCGGATTACGGCGTGCCGCGATTCGCCTATGAGGAGCATCTCTCCGCGCTGACCGGGCTCGACCGCCGCTGGCCGCATTCGACGCGGCGCATCTCCGAACTTCGCGTGTCGCTGGAATATAAGCGCAAATCCACGTCGATGTTCTCGCGCTCGGGAACCGCGCGGCTCGACATCGACATCGTGGATTATCCCGGCGAGTGGCTGCTGGATCTCCCGCTGCTCGACAAGTCCTACGCGCGATGGTCGCTGGAAACCCTGGAGACGTCGAGCGCGGCGGCACGCGCGACGATCGCCGCCGAATGGCGCGGCGCCAATGCGCTGATCGATCCTCTGGCGCGGTTCAAGGAGCCGACCGCTCAGCGTCTGGCGTCGTTGTTCACTCAATATCTGCGTCATGCCAAGACGGATAGATTCGCGCTGTCCACCCTGCCGCCCGGCCGTTTTCTAATGCCGGGCGATCTCGAGGGATCGCCGATGCTCAACTTCGCGCCGCTCGTCGTCGAGGAAGGCGCGGCATCGCCCGCCCGCAGTCTCGCGCTCGAAATGGAACGGCGCTACGAGGCTTACAAGGCGCAGATCGTGAAGCCGTTCTTCCGCGATCATTTCGCCCGGCTCGACCGCCAGATCGTGCTGGTCGACGCGCTCGCCGCGCTCAACTCCGGACCGGCGGCGGTGCGCGACATGGAGACCGCGCTGACCGAAGTGCTCACCGCCTTTCGCACCGGCCGATCCAATCTGCTGAGCTCGATCTTCCGGCCGAAGATCGACAAGATATTATTCGCGGCGACCAAGGCCGATCATCTGCATCACACCAGCCACGACCGGCTGGAGGGCATTCTGCGCCTTCTGACTTCCCGCGCCATCGCCCGCGCGGAAGGGGTCGGCGCCAGGATCGACGTGATCGCGCTGGCCGCCGTGCGCGCGACGCGCGAGGCCGTGGTCAAGCACGACGGCGAGACGCTGCAGGCCATCGTCGGCACGCCCATCGCCGGCGAGCGGATCGGTCTCGACGCGTTCGACGGCATGGCCGAGGGGGCGATCTTTCCCGGAGAATTGCCCGCCGATCCAAGGCTGGCGTTTCGCGGCGACGCGCTGGCCGTGCCGGAGGAGGAGGCCGATTTCCGCTTCCTCAAATTCCGCCCGCCCGTCGCGCAACTCGGACGCGACAGCGAACCGTTGCCGCTGCCGCATATCCGCCTCGACCGGGCGATGCAGTTCCTGCTCGGCGACCATCTGGAGTAGTTGTGCGTACACTTAGTCGCGGGCGCCGGGGAGGCGAGCCTTTGGGCACGCGGTCCAAGGCGCGCTACAGGATCGCGTGCCCAAAGGCTCGCTCTTGAAAGCTTTCATTCGAACGACCCAAACCAGCACGTCGCCGCCCGAGCGCCCGTCCAACACCGCGAGCCCATGACCAAGGACATCCAACCTTTCGAAGAAATCCGCCTGTTGCTGCTCGACCTGCCGCCGCCTTGCGCGACAAGCGTCGAGGCCGTTCGGGCGCGCGACGCGCGGCTCACCAAGCCGCCCGGCGCGCTGGGGCGGCTGGAGGAGATCGTGCAATGGCTCGCCGCGTGGCAGGGCAGGGCGGAGCCGGTCATCGAGATGCCCGTCGTCACGGTGTTCGCCGCCAATCACGGCGTCGTGGCGCAAGGCGTCTCCGCCTTTCCGCCCAGCGTCACCAAGCAAATGCTCGATAATTTCACCGCCGGCGGCGCGGCGATCAATCAAATCTGCAAGAGCTTCGGCGTCGGCCTAAAGGTGTTCGAACTGGCGCTGGAGCACCCGACGCAAGACTTCACGCAGGGACCGGCGATGGAGGAGCCCGCCGCCGCCGCGACGCTGGCCTATGGCATGGAGGCGATTCTTGGCGGCGTCGACCTTCTGGCGCCAGGCGAGATGGGCATCGGCAACACCACTTCGGCGGCGGCGATTTACGCCGCGCTTTACGGTGGCCCGGCCGCGCGCTGGACCGGGCGCGGCACGGGCGTCGACGACGCCGGGCTCGCGCGCAAGAACGCGGCGATCGACGCCGCGCTGGCGCTGCACGGGCCCTATCTTTCCGACCCGCTGCAGATTTTGCGTAGACTGGGCGGGCGCGAGATCGCCGGCATGATGGGGGCGATTCTGGCGGCGCGCCGCGGCCGCGTGCCGGTGGTGCTCGACGGCTATGTCGCCTGTTCGGCGGCGGCGCTGCTGCACGCGATGGACGAGGACGCCATCGCCCATTGCATGGCCGGGCATGTCTCGGCGGAGGGCGCCCATCGCGAGGTTTTGGCGCGGCTCGGCAAGCGGCCCCTGCTCGATCTCGACATGCGCCTTGGCGAAGGCTCCGGCGCGGCTCTGGCTATTGGGCTGATCAAGGCGGCCCTCGCCTGCCACCAGGGCATGGCGACGTTCGAAAGCGCGGGAGTTAGCGGGAAGGCGTAGGGATTCTAACCCGAAGAAAGCGCGTCAGACGCAAGCCGCCGCCGCGGCGAAGCGCCGTCCGTCTTATTGCATTTGCGTTGGGTTGCCCGCGTGCTCGGGCGTCAGCTCCTCGGCCAGCTTTTCCCGGTCGAGTTCGCCCTCCCAGGCGGCGACAACGATGGTCGCCACGCCATTGCCGCAGATGTTGGTGAGAGCGCGGCATTCGCTCATGAATTTATCGACGCCGAGCAGCAGCGCCATGCCCGGGGCGAGACGCGGATCGACGGCGGCCAGCGTCGCGGCGAGGGTGACGAAGCCGGCGCCGGTGACGCCAGAGGCGCCTTTCGAGGTGAGCATCGCAACGCCGATGATGGTGAATTGCTGGACGCCGGTCAGTTCGACGCCGAGCGCCTGCGCGATGAACACCGTGGCGAGCGTCATATAAATATTCGTGCCGTCCAGATTGAAGGAATAGCCGGCCGGGACCACGAGACCGACGACGGAGCGCGAACAACCAAGCCGCTCCAGCTTTTCCATCAGGCGCGGCAAGGCGCTTTCCGACGACGACGTGCCGAGCACGATCAGCAATTCGTCCTTGATATAGGCGAGGAAACGCAAAATATTGAAGCCCGCGAGGCGCGCGACGACGCCGAGCGCGCCGACCACGAACAGCAAGGACGCCAGATAGAACGAGCCGACCAGCCACGCGAGCGATCGCAGCGAGCCAAGCCCGTAATGAGCGACCGTATAGGCCATGGCGCCAAAGGCGCCGATCGGCGCCGCCTTCATGATGATGCCGATGACGCCGAACATCGCGTGGCCGGCGTCGTCGACGAAGGCGCGCAGACGATGGACCCGCTCGCCCGCCGCCATCAGCGAAAAGCCGAACAGAACCGAAAACAGCAGCACCTGCAATATGTCGCCCTTCGCGAAGGCGCCGATGATCGTGTCGGGGATCAGACCCAGCAGGAAATCGACCGGGCTCTGGTGCTCGGCGGCTTTGCCGGTGTATTGCGCGACGGCGGCGGCGTCCGGCCCGCCGGGAAAACCCGCGCCGGGGCGAATGAGCTGACCAACGATCAGTCCCGCCGCCAGCGCGAAAGTCGAGACGATTTCGAAATAGACCAGCGCCTTCACGCCGACGCGGCCAACCTTTTTGGCGTCGTCGATATGGGCGATGCCCGTCGTCACCGTGCAGAAGATGATCGGCGCGATGGTCATTTTGATCAGCTTGACGAAGCCGTCGCCCAGCGCCCGAACCCAGTCCCGATCGGCGTATTCGGGCGCGAGCCAGCCAAACAGCACGCCAAGCGCGATGGCCGCGAGCACCTGCGGATAAAGCTGGCGATGGAGGGGTGTTTTGGCGGCGACGGCGGAATTCGCGGCGGTTTGAGCGATGGTCAAATGTCGGTTGCTCCCGAGCGGACGGCGCGGAGCCTTCGTGCGGCTCGCAGCCTTATCATTGATGTCCGATCCCGGAGCAAACCATCCTCAACGTGCGAGCCCGAGATAACGCGCGGCGCCTAGGCCCGCGGCGAACCCTGTCGAAAAAGCCGCCTGCAACAGATAGCCGCCGGTCGGCGCGTCGAAGTCCAGCATTTCGCCGGCGAGAAATACGCCGGGGCGCTTTTTGAGCATCAGCGCGGCGTCGAGTTCGTCGAAGCGGACGCCGCCCGAAGTGGAAATCGCCCGCTCGAAACCGGCGACGCCCGTGACGCCAAGCGGAATATTCTTGATAAGCTCCGCGAGCGCCTCGCTTTCGCGCGGCAAGCCGAGCGGGCTCGCCTCGCGCAGCAAGGCCGTTTCGATTTTGGCGAGTTTTATGGTCTTGCGCAAAAAGGTCGCCAGAGATTGCTTGCCCCGTTCGCGCTCCAATTTTCGCGCCAGTTCGGCGGCGCTGGCGTCGGGACGCAGGTCGACGCTCAAGCTCGCGCCGCCGCCGCGCTCGACTTCCGCGCGCAGGCTGGAAGCCAATGCATAGGCCGGACCGCCCTCGAGTCCCGCGCGGGTGACGACAACATCGCCGCGCGCCGTGGCGGCGCCGTGACGCAGGAGAATGGTTTTGATCGGCTGGCCCTCGAAGGCGCCCTGAAAATGCTCGCTCCAGCGGATCAGCGCGCCGCAATTGGCCGGCGCCAGCGGAGCGATGGCGACGCCCAATGCGTCGAAGGCCCGGGTCCAGCCGCCGTCCGAGCCCAGCCGCGGCCAGGATGCGCCGCCGAGCGCCAAAATGGCGGCGTCGGGCGCGAGCGCGCGGCTCTCGTTCCCTGGCCCGCGCAGCGACAGCGCGTCGTCGCCGACAAAGCCTTCGAAGGCGCCGCGCTCGAAGCGCACGCCTTGCGCCGTCAGTCGCGCCAGCAGCGCCCGCAGCAAGGGCGAGGCCTTGAAGCTTTTGGGAAACACCCGCCCGCTGGTGCCGATGAAAGTTTCTTCGCCAAGCTCCGCGCAAAATTCGCGCAAGCGCTCCGGCGGAAAGGCGCGGATGATCGGCTCCAGCCGCTCGGCCGCCGCGCCGTATCGCATGAGGAAAATTTCCAGCGGCTCGCTGTGCGTCAGATTGAGGCCGCCGCGCCCGGCCATCAGAAATTTGCGCGCGGGGCTCGGCTTGTGGTCAAAGACGGTGACGCGAGCGCCCGCGCGCGACAAGACATCGGCGGCGATGAGGCCGGCTGGGCCGGCGCCGATCACGGCGCAGAACGGGGCGGGAGCGGAAATCTGGGTATTCCTCGTTAAAGCGGGGAGGATCGCCAGTAGCACGCGCCCAGCGGGAAACGGAAACAATTGTTGATGACAACGCCCGAAACCAGCCTGCCCGAAGCATCCGCGACGGACTTCGCCTTCACGGTCGCGCCGGAGGAGGCCGGCGCGCGGCTCGACCGCTTTCTCGCGGACCGCGCGGAAATCGCCGAGGCCCATATCTCGCGCACGCGCATCAAAACGCTGATCGAGCAGGGCGGCGCGATGGTCGCGGGGCGGGTTGTCGACGACGCCAACCGCCGCCTTGTCGGAGGCGACGAGGTGACGCTGCAAGTCCCTCCCGCCGAGCCGGCCGAACCGAAGGGCGAGGACATAGCGCTGAACATCGTCTTCGAGGACGCGCATCTGCTGGTCATCGACAAGCCGGCGGGGCTCGTCGTGCATCCGGCCAGCGGCCATGAGACCGGCACGCTGGTCAATGCGCTGATCGCCCATTGCGGCGAGACATTGTCGGGGATCGGCGGCGTCAAGAAGCCCGGCATCGTGCATCGCCTGGACAAGGACACGACGGGGCTGATGGTCGTCGCCAAGACCGACGCCGCCCATAAGGGTCTCTCGCGCCTGTTCGAGGATCACGGCCGCAAGCTGCATCTGGTGCGCGATTACATGGCCTTCGTTTGGGGCGCGCCGGACCGCGCTCGCGGCGTGATCGACGCGCCCGTCGGGCGACACGCGACGCATCGCGAGCGCATGGCGGTCGTGCCGGCGGCGCGTGGGCGGGAAGCCGTCACGCATTTCGAGACGCTGGAGAATTTCGGCGTCGCCGCTCTGGTCGGCTGCCGGCTGGAGACGGGGCGCACGCATCAGATCAGGGTGCATATGGCGCATACCGGCCATCCGCTGATCGGCGACGCGACTTATGGCGCGGGTTTCAAGACCAAATCGGCGCTGCTGACGCCAGACGCGCGAGCGGCGGTCGCGGCTTTGGGCCGTCAGGCGCTGCACGCGGCGACGCTGGGCTTCGAGCATCCGGTGACGCGCGAGGAAATGCTGTTCGAAAGCCCGTTGCCGAAGGATTTGGAGCATTTGCGATCGGCACTGGCGGCGCGATAGGGCGGGCGCATTGCGCTCGCCTATCCCAAGGCGCGGCGTAGCGATTTTTTCCCCCGGCGCGGCGTAATAAAAAAGCGCGTTCTCGCGTAACGAGGATAGGATTTGCGTTCCAACGCCTCCGCCGGGAGACTTTCATCATGATGACAAGACGTGGGCTATTGGCCAGCGGCGTCGCCGCCGCCGCGTGGGGGCGAACCGCGGCGCCCAACGCCGCCGAGGCGTTCAAGGTGAGCCATGGCGACGCCGAGTGGCGCAAGCTGCTGACGGGCGAGCAATACGCCGTGTTGCGCCAGAGCGCGACCGAGCGCGCTTTCACGAGCCCGCTGCTGCACGAGGCGCGGCGCGGCGTTTTCGCTTGCGCCGGCTGCGATCAGGATCTCTTTTCGTCGACCACGAAATACGATAGCGGCACCGGTTGGCCGAGCTTTTGGGCTCCGCTGGACGGGGCTGTCGGCACGGTGGAGGACAGAACTTTCGGCATGGTTCGGACCGCTGTCCATTGCAGCCGCTGCGGCGGCCACCTTGGCCATGTCTTCAACGACGGCCCTCGGCCGACGGGTCTGCGCTATTGCATGAACGGCGTCGCGCTGAGCTTCAAGCCGGCGGCCTGAGAGGCTCCAATAATGGTCCTGTTCCTGCTCGCCTTCCTTGGCGGCGCGCTGACGATTGTCAGCCCGTGCATTCTGCCGGTCCTGCCCTTCGTGTTCGCGCGGGCGGACCGGCCCTTTTCGCGCAACGGACTGCCGCTGCTCGCGGGCATGGCCGCGACTTTCGCCGCGGTGAGCGCGCTGGCGGCGGTCGGCGGCGGCTGGGCCGTCGAAGCCAATCAATATGGACGCTTCGCCGCGATCGCCCTTCTCGCGCTGTTCGGCCTCGCGCTGCTGTTCCCCGCGCTGTCGGACCGAATGACGCGGCCGCTCGTCGCGCTCGGCGCGCGCCTGTCGGAAACCGCGGAAAAAAACGCCGGCGAAGGCGGAGGGACGATCCTGTCGTCGCTGCTGCTCGGCGTCGCGACCGGCCTGCTCTGGGCGCCATGCGCGGGGCCGATATTGGGTCTCATCCTGACGGGCGCCGCCCTCAACGGCGCGAGCGCGCGAACGTCGCTGTTGCTGGCCGCTTACGCCGGCGGCGCCGCGACGTCGCTCGCGCTCGCCGTGCTCGTCGGCGGGCGGATTTTCGCCGCGATGAAGCGCTCGCTTGGGGTCGGCGAATGGATACGTCGAGGGCTTGGCGTCGCCGTGCTCGCCTCCAGCGTCGTGATCGCGTTGGGTCTCGACTCCGGCTTTCTCTCTCGCGCTTCGCTCGCGAGCACGACGTCGCTCGAGCAACAATTGCTCGACAGGTTTCACGCCGCGGCGATAAGTGCCGATTCCGCCGCGGCGCCGAAGCCCGAACCCGCGGTTCAAACCGAAGCGCTGCCGGTCGAGGGCGTTCTACCCTCGCTCGTTGGCGCGGTCGCGTGGTTGAACTCGCCGCCGCTATCGACGGACGGACTCAAGGGCAAGGTCGTGCTGATCGATTTCTGGACCTATTCCTGCATCAACTGCCTGCGGTCGATTCCCTATGTGCGGGATTGGGCGGAGAGATACGGGGATAAGGGCCTCGTGGTCATCGGCGTGCACACGCCGGAATTCGCCTTCGAGAAAAACCTCGACAATGTGAAGCGGGCCGTCCTCGATCTCAAGATCGGCTATCCCGTCGCTCTCGACAGCGACTATGCGATCTGGCGGGGATTCAATAATCAATACTGGCCCGCTCACTATTTGATCGACGCGCAAGGACGCGTTCGGCATCACCATTTTGGCGAAGGCGACTATGAAGGCGCCGAGAGAGCGATCCAGCAACTATTGGCGGAGACCGGTCAGAGCGGCGTCGCCGCCGGCGTGATCCCCGTCAACGACGCGGGCGTCGCGGCGGCGGCCGACATGAATGATTTGCAATCGCCAGAGACATACGTCGGTTATAATCGCGCCGCGAATTTCATCTCGCCGGGCGGCGCCGTTCGGGACGCGCGCCGTGTTTACGCAGCCCCGACGCCGCGCCTCAACCAATGGGCCTTGTCGGGAAATTGGACGATTGGCGGCGAGCATGCCGCGCTCGACGCGAAGGGCGGCGGTATCGTCTACAGGTTCCACGCGCGCGATTTACATCTCGTGCTCGGGCCGGGAGCGGACGGCAAGCCCATTCGATTCCGCGTCACGATAGATGGCGCGCCGCCTGGCGACGCCCATGGCGCGGACATTGGCGCCGACGGGGCGGGCGTCGCGAAAACCCATAGGCTCTATCGCCTCATCCGGCAAAATGGCGCGATCGTGGATCGCACCTTCGAAATCCGCTTCCTCGATCCTGGCGCGCAGGCCTACGCCTTCACCTTCGGCTGAAACTGGAAAAGCCATGTCCCCATCACCTGAAATTTCGGCTTTGCGAAATGTGGTTCGGTCCGCCCGCTCCGCGCTGATCGTGGCGGCGTTGCTGCTGGCTGGCGTCGGGTCGGGTTTGCTTGCCTCGGCCGCCGAGGAGGCGCGCGCGATTCCAGCGCCGGCGCTCGACGAAGCGCCCGGGAAGTCGTCGGAAACAGCGGTCTTCGCGGGAGGCTGTTTCTGGGGCGTGCAGGGTGTTTTCCAGCATGTCGTCGGCGTCAGCAACGCCGTATCGGGCTATGCCGGCGGCGAGAAGGCCACGGCGCATTACCAGATGGTGGGTTCGGGAACCACCGGCCACGCGGAATCGGCGCGGGTGACCTTCGATCCGCGAAAAGTCAGTTACGGCCGCTTGTTGCAGATCTATTTCTCGGTCGTTCACGATCCGACCCAATTGAACCGGCAGGGACCGGACACTGGCATGCAGTATCGATCGGCGATTTTTCCGACCAATGCCGAACAAGCGAAGGTGGCGCGCGCTTATATCGCTCAACTCGACAATGCGCATGCATTCGACGCGCCGATCGCGACCAGCATTGAGCCGGACCGGGCTTTCTATCCGGCCGAGGGCTATCATCAGGATTTTCTGGAGCGAAATCCGACTTATCCCTATATCGTCGCCAATGATCTGCCGAAGATCGAGGCCTTGAAGCGTCTCTTCCCGGAATATTTTCGCGCGACGCCGGCTTTGGTTTCGAAGGCGGGGTCTGCCGATTGATTCCGCTTGCGTCGTGACGGCTCGGTTCGAATATCACCGGACTTTCGAACTGGCGCGCGCCATGGAATCAGTTAGAATTTCCGGCGGCAAAGGCTTTATATTGCGCAATCGCGCCCGGCATGGAGGCTAGGGAAGTCTGTTTTGCCGGGAATCACGGCGGGCGCCCGCTCGTCGCCACGAGAATCATCCGCGCAATTGGAGTCGCCATGAAATTCAAGACAGTCTTGACCGCCGTCATTGGGCTTGTCGCGGCTTGTTGCTTCCAGCAGCGGGCCGACGCGGGTCAAACCAATGTCGCCGTGGCCGCGAATTTCACCGAAGCCGCCAAGGAAATCGCAACCGCGTTCAAGGCGAAGACGGGTCATGACGTGGCGCTAAGCTTCGGCGCCACCGGACAACTCTATACCCAGATCACGCAGAGAGCGCCGTTCGAGGTGTTTCTCGCGGCGGACGAGGCGCGCCCGAAGAAAGCGGTGGAAGACGGTTTCGCCGCGCCTGAAAGCCTGTTCACCTACGCCATCGGCAAGCTTGTGCTGTGGAGCAAGGATCCCGCCCTGGTCAAGGGGCCGGAAACGCTGAACAACGCCGCCTTCGCCAAACTGGCTTATTGCAATCCGGTCGGCGCGCCATATGGCGCCGCGGCCATCGAAACGCTTAAAGCGCTTCACCTTTACGAAAAACTGCAAGCAAAGCTCGTACAGGGAGAAAATATTTCGCAGGCGTTCCAGTTCGTCGACACCGGCAACGCCGAGCTTGGTTTCGTCGCTCTGTCGCAAGTCGCGCGAAACAGCGCGGGTTCGCGCTGGATCGTTCCGCAAAATCTCTATACGCCGATCCGGCAGGACGCCGTGCTGTTGAAGAAAGGCGCGGACAATGCGGCGGCGACCGCTTTCCTGGCCTTCCTGAAGGGGCCCGAGGCCCACGCCATTATCGAAAAATACGGCTACGTCGTCGACGCCGGAGGCCGGTGATCCAGTGTCGGGTCTTTCCCCCGAAACGTGGACGGCGATCCGCCTGACGATCGAATTGGCGACGCTGACGACAGCGATCCTGCTTGTGGTCGGCGCGCCGATCGCCTGGTGGCTCGCGCGTTCCCGGTCCTGGTGGAAAGAGCCGATCGCGACCGTCATCGCCATGCCGCTGGTTTTGCCTCCGACGGTTCTCGGCTTTTACCTATTGCTGGCGTTGGGGCCGAACGGGCCTGGCGGGATGATCGCCGGGCTCTGGAACGAGCGCACGCTCGCCTTCACCTTCGAGGGGCTGGTCATCGGCTCGGTCGCCTATTCCATGCCCTTCGTCGTGCAGCCCATTCGCAACGCCTTCGAGGCGATGGGCGACCGGCCGCTCGAGGTCGCCGCGACATTGCGGGCTTCGCCCTGGCGGGCCTTCTGGACGATCGCCGTTCCGCTCGCGCGGCCCGGATTTCTCTCCGGCGCCGTGCTCGGCTTCGCTCATACCGTGGGAGAGTTCGGCATCGTGCTGATGATCGGCGGCAATATTCCCGGCAAGACCAAGGTCTTGTCGGTCGCGGTGTATGATTACGTCGAGACCATGCAGTGGCGCGAGGCCAATATTCTGGCCGCGGGCATGGCGATCTTCGCCTTTATCGTCATACTCGCGATGACGCTGATCGAACGGCGCGTCGCGCGCGCGGGCCTGTGATGGGCGGCGAGATCATCAAGGCGGGTTTTCGTGGCTCCCTCGGTTCTTTCTCGCTCGACGCGGCGTTCGAAACACCCGCGCGGGGCGTCACGGCGCTGTTTGGACCCTCGGGCTGCGGCAAGACGACGGTGCTCCGCTGCATCGCCGGCCTCAACCGGCTGCGTCAGGGATTTTGCGCGATCGACGGCGAGATATGGCAAGACGCGTCATCCTTCCTGCCAACGCATAAGCGTCCCATCGGCTATGTCTTTCAGGAAGCGAGCCTGTTTCCGCATCTCTGCGTGCGGCGCAACCTGCTCTATGGAGCCGGCGGCTCGAGACGCGCGGGACAGTTGGACGCGATTCGCTTCGACGAGGTTGTCAATCTGCTTGGCCTCGCGGCCCTGCTCGATCGGGCGCCGCGTCATCTTTCCGGCGGCGAGCGCCAGCGCGTCGCCATCGGCCGCGCGCTATTGTCCCAGCCAAGACTCATGCTGATGGACGAACCGCTCTCGGCGCTGGACAGGCAGGCGAAGGACGAAATCCTGCCGTTCCTCGAACGGCTTCACGAAAGCCTGTCCCTGCCGGTCATCTATGTCGCGCATGATATGGACGAGATCGAACGTCTGGCCGATCATCTCGTGCTGATGGACGCGGGCCGCGTCGTCGCCGTCGGGCCGCTCGCCGCGCTTCAGAGCGACCCCAATCTTCCGCTGCTCAAGACCCGGTCGGCGGCGGTCAGTCTCGACGCCGTCGTGGAGAGCTTTGACGCCGATTATGGCGTCGCCACTCTCGTTGTCTCCGGCGGGCGCTTTCTTGTTCCGGCGTCCCGCGTCGCCCCCGGCGATTCGCGCAGAATTCGCATTCTCGCGAGCGACGTGAGCCTTGCCCGCGAGGCGGGGCCGCGCAGCACGATCCTCAATGTTCTGCCGTCCCGCATCTTAACGGTCACGCCCTCGGGCGAGCAGGAAATCACCGCCATTTTGGGGCTCGGCTTTGAGGGGGACGGCGCCCGCCTGCTCGCCCGCGTCACCCGCCGGTCCTGGGATCTGCTGGGGCTTGAGGCCGGGATGAGCGTTTATGCGCAGGTCAAGGCCGTCGTTTTCGCGCCCGGACGAACCGGAAGTTTTCATGGGTAGGAGATTGGCGGCGAGCCGGAACAAGCGGTGCGATGGAGTTTTCAAAAGCGGACCGCGTTGGACTTTCATGA
>PLZT01000440.1 GCA_003152255.1 Methylocystaceae bacterium
AGAAATGAGCGTCCCTACCGGGAAAACGACAAGAAGGTTCCGGTGCTGGCCAAATTTTGGGTATATTATGTTTATGATAATAAAAGGGTCTTTAGTCATTGTGGGCACTGTGAGGCGGATCAAGACGGTGAGATGGTAGGCTTTGTCGGAACGAGAACTTTCATGAAACTTTCTGGTAAAGACGGCGACAAAATAGAAGGTACTTACATTAAGTGGAATACTTTATGGGGTGCGTATTTCCGCAAAGATAATTACATCAGATTTGAGTATACTATCGATGCCCCGGACGACACGGGCGTGCTTAGGCCTGTCAGGGCGCTGTGTGAGGTTCAACTCAAAAAGGATGGCGCCACTTTGGAAGGTCGTTACCGCGCACTCACAATTGTGTCTGGTTCGGGATTTTCGCAGGGAATAGTGATATTCCACGTTGCAAAAAGTGCGGACGAGGAGGCGAGCCCACCTTTCATTGGCGATGTAAAAGACTTAATCGCGGGCCAAAAAATCAAGTCGTAGGTCAGAAGGAGGGCATTATGGTTATGTATTTTGTTATACATGTAAACTGTAAGCGGGCTCTCAAGAATTAAGGAGCCAGGGTGTGCGCCGAGCCGGATGCGGTGTCCGGCTCTCAGGAGAGGCGCTCATTTTAATTCATATGCCAGCCATGGCTGACGATGATCGACTCGCCGGTCAGCGCGTTGGTCTTGAAAGCCGCCAGCATCAGCGCAACCTCGGCCACGTCGCTTACCATGGTGAATTGCTTGTCGACGGTTTCGCCGAGCATCACGTCCTTGACGACGCGCTCCTCTGTGATGCCGAGATCGTGCGCCTGCTGTGGAATTTGTTTTTCGACCAGCGGCGTCATGACGAAGCCGGGGCAGATGATATTGGCGCGCACATTATGCTTGGCGCCTTCCTTGGCCATCGTTCTGGTCAGCCCGAGCAGGCCGTGCTTGGCCGTGACATAGGCGGATTTCAGCGGCGACGCCTCGTGGCTATGCACCGAGCCCATATAGATCAGCGCGCCCGAGTTCTGTGGATACATATATTTCAGGCAGGCCTTGGTGGTCAGAAAGGCGCCGTCGAGATGGATGGCCAGCAGCTTCTTCCATTGGGCGAAGGGAAATTCCTCGATCGGATGCACGATCTGGATGCCGGCGTTGGAGACGAGAATGTCCACGGCCCCGAAGGCCTTGGCGGTCGCATCGACCGCGGCGTTGACCTGTTCCTCGTCGGATACGTCGGCCGCCACGGCGATCGCCTCCTTCTCGCCGCCGAGTTCGGCCGCCGCGGCTTTCGCGGCGTCGAGATTGAGGTCGGCGATAGCCACGCGCCCGCCGGCCTCGACGAAACGCTTGGCTATGCCATGGCCGATGCCGCTCGCGGCGCCGGTGATGAACGCGACTTTGCCATTAAGTTCCATTGAGTCGATCCCTTCATTCCGAAAGATAATCGTGGACCACCTTGCCAAGTCCCAGTGTCAAATCGGCGACAATATGGACCGCGGAGACGATTTCGCGCACCGGCAAGTCGGCGACGGGCGCCAGCGCATGCGGGCGCAGATCTAGCGTCCCCGGACCCGACCAGGCGCCTTTGATCGTGAGATCCTCAAGCCGATAATCCACCAACTCCAAAATGCGCGGAGAGCCGTCGACATGCGGGATGAGCTTGAGCAGATAATTCGGGCCGAGCATTGATTTCGCGACTGCGGCGGTGTCGAGCGCCTCATATTTGAAGCCCATGACGCCCGTCGCCACGCGCACCGGCCCGTAATCGAGCGTCCCGACCAAGGCGTCCTGATGGACGCTAAGCGATGGTTGGCCCAATTTCTTGGGAAAACCCCATAATTCGCGCCCGCCGTAAGTCGGCGCGCCGTCATTGAGGAACATCGCATGGGTGTAAGAGCCGGGCTGCCCGTTGAACCGCACCGGAATGACCTGGCCGGACTCGGTATAGTCGCCAAAGCCGGTGGAATTGGGCATGCGGATGAATTCATATTTGACCAGCGGCTCGTCGAAGGTCAGCGGCTCCGGCAGAATTTTTTCTATCGCCTCGGGGTCGGTGCGATAGGTGATGATGAAATATTCACGGTCATAGAAGCGATAGGGCCCGCGCGGAAAGGCGGGACTCGTCAGCGGCATGGAGTAGGCGCGGCGGCGAATTTCGTCGATTTTCATGACTTTGCCTCGCTGATTATTTTGTCGGCGGCGCATCTTGGGTGAGATCGAAAATCTTCACGGCGCCCCGTGGGCGGTCGCGATTGATCCATTGGGGATGGGATAGAGTCTTCTCGACGTCCTTGCGGCCATCCAACCAATTGCGTTCCATCGTGGCGCGGGAGAATTCGTAATCCTTCGACGCGCTTTCATATAGGCCGCGGCGATGGATGAGATGCACGATGGTCGTCGCCGCCTCGCGGCCCCTCTCCTCGAGCGCGCGCCAGTCGGGATCGTCGCGCAGCTCGGCGGAAAGCTTGGCGCCCAGCCTCTTAATCGCCGCCCTAAGCAGATGCTGGCGGCACATCATATCGGTGTTCAGCCGCGTGCGGCTCGAATAGCGAATATCCTTCTCGCGCTGTGCGATTTCCAGCACAGTGGCCGGCAATTCGCCGCGCGCGCTGAAAAGGTCGATCTGGAAGACGCAGCAGTCTTCGTCCTCCACCTCGACATCGAGCACATATTGCAGCGGCGTGTTCGAGACGATGCCGCCGTCCCAGTAATATTCGCCGTCGATTTCGATTGGCGGGAAGGACGGCGGCAGCGCGCCGCTGGCCATCACATGCTCCGGGCCGATCTTCTGATAATTGGTGTCGAAATATTGGAAGTTGCCGCTGCGCGCGTTCACGGCGCCGATGGAGTAGCGAATCTCTCCCGCGTTGAGCAAATCGAAATCGACGAGCGCAAGCAATGTCTCGCGCAGCGCCTTCGTGTCGTAAATGCTGACCTCCTCCGGCTTGCAGGGCCAGCCGGGAATTGGCGGCGGCATGCGCGGCTGGAAAAAGCCCGGCACGCCGAAGGCCGCCGTCATCGCCGCGCTGGTCTCGTTAAAGAGACGCAGGCTCG
>PLZT01000403.1 GCA_003152255.1 Methylocystaceae bacterium
ACATTAACTCATTCTATTCACACGGTATTTATGGCATCGGCATGAAAATTTTCCCCACAAAAATTGCAGAAGAGCCAAAATGTAATTGAAGACCGTATGCAAGGTGAGTTTCGGCGCCGGGCCTCGGCTCCCGACGGTAAGATGCGGCAAGACAAATTGCTGGAACTGCTCGAAACTCAATCTCGTCGGAATCGACTGCCGTTGCTGGCTGCTCGCCATTTTGCCCCACAAAGAAATTAGATTTTTGCCCGCTTCGGTCGCTATCATTAAAAAGTCCGTAACTACAGCGCTTACAGACAAATTCGCGCGATTCGCAAAACCCGCAACCAGTAGCTGGCCAAAATCACGCCACCCCTGGGTAATTACGCGAATCCGCTCTAGAACTCCCAATGGAGCCGGCCGCTAAAAATGTTTACTGGGCCTCGACTAGTGTTAAAGCCAGGATTTTGGACGAACTGGTAATCGAAAGTGATAGACGTCGATGACATCAGACTAAGATTGTAATATGATTCAAGGACTTTCTCTGGGCCGGTAGGAAATGGTTGCTGTCCACCACTAACCAACACTCCGGAGCCACCAAGATTTAAATAATTTAGCTCTGCTGCTGCCGCTTCATTGTATATGCCTGCAATACCCACCGTATCCTTCGGCCTCCCCCAGAACGCGCCCCCGATCGAGACACCGCTGCTGAAGAACAAATGGGAGTCCGAAGATGACAAACCTTCAACGTAACTTGGCGCGAAGCCGACGCGGGAGAATACACCCACATTTGGCATGATTTGCTGCTCAAGATTAATATGCGCATCGACCTTTTGCCGGTATTTACGCACCGAGGAGGTCTCTGGAGGTTGATTTGTCGCTAACCCAAGCGCAATAGCGTCCGAATATGTGCCCAGACGGCCAGAGACCATATTCACGTTGACTTTCACTTTTCCTGGCTGCCCCCACAGTTCATGCCGTTCCTCGACTTCGCCAACGATTTCGTACTGGCTGAGCGTCGGATCGGAGCCATAGGCGTTCGATGTGTTGCTATACGCCGATCTGGACATGTCGAACCATCCCAGGCGGTAGGTAAAGCGATCTTTATATAATTCGGCGGCGGCGCCAGGGCCGATTCCCCAAGCGTCGCCGCCCCAATCGAACGTCAAACAATAAACAAGTCCCCAATTCATGAACTGAGTTTTTGCGCTATTGGCGTACGTGTTCGTGTCAAAAATATCTAATGGAGATATTATGCCGGTAGTTAGAACAAGGCGATCCGAGGTTTGCGTCCCGGCAAATCGATTAAAGTCAGCCTCCACCTTCTGCGTTTCGCCGCCGAGATTTATTGTCTGTCTGACGAAAGCGCGCATAATTTTAGCATAAGGTATCGCTTGGCCGAGTTTATACGCTTCGGCGGTTGGAACATCCGCTATGCCGGCACCATTGTTAACCCCAAATCCTTGATCAATCTCTGGATTTACCCAAAATTCGGCTCCCTGCCAAAGCTTAAGGCCGGTGAAAAGGGTGGTTTCCCCGATTTCGGTGCTATGCCCTTTGGCGGGCAGCGTAAGCGGGGCGCCGATGAATGAGGGAGGCTGCCGGAACGTTGGATAGCCCAACTCTGTCAATGTAAATTGGCCACGAATATTGATCAGGTCCGGATCCAACTCGAGCAAAGTTGGGCGAGTTTGCGCCGATGGAGTCCCCATATCGTCAAAACGGTAGTTCAGACCGATACGCGCTTTATGTTCGGAAACATTGGAGGACACCCGCAGGCCGGAGCTTGGAAAGTCTACGTTGCTCGTCCCATAGTTGGCGTACAAATATTCGGCCCAGAGCGTCCACTGCGGGATCAATGGCGTTTCGACGCCAGCCCCAGCCGTCCAGCCCAGCCGTCGATGGTGAGACAAGTCGGTCGCGCCGCTCGCGTTTTGCGTCATCGTAAATTGTTCGGAAGTCCAGGCGAGGCCGCCCGTCGCATAAAGCAGCCAATTGCCCGGCGCATATCCGATGCGGCCCCGCACCGAGCCAGAAATATACGTGCTATCGGTATAGCTCGCCGTGCCGCCCAATACATTGGCGGTGTTGCCGGTGTTATGGCCCGCGTAATTGGGAAAGGCTGAGAAACTGATATCCGCTACGGCTCCAATAACCGCGCGATTGGCCAGCATGTAATTATATCCCACTTGCGCGCCTTCAAACCAGCTTCCGCCCTGGTTGAAGAGGTTGAGTGGAACAGCCTGGCTGATTGAACCGCGATCGACAATGAGTCCAGGCGCCGTGGGGGAACTGGCGATCCAATTCGATGCGCCCCAGACATAACCCAAATGTCCGCCGACATATAATCCTGTCCAATTAAAGTCGTCTGATTGTTGCGGGGCGGTCACCGGAGGGGATTTTGGGGAGAGATCCGCTGCGGACGCTCTCCAAGGCAACAAAGTTTCCGAAACCGCCAAAGCAATAAGAAAGACCCGGCAAGATTTCGTCGCGCCGCCGCTCTGGACGCCGAACGAACGGATTAAGTTGGAATGGCGCATGGAGTTATCCCTCAGCTTTCGCTACTTCGAGGGATTGACAAAGACCTTCGTAGCGCCAATCCCTTGGCTTACGAGGTCTCCCGGGTTTTTCTCCCGCCGTGCGCCCGAAGGATGTCTCCCTTCGGGTAGCGGCTCTCGGACCAGCGTCTTTTCAGATCGGAACCCTAGCCGCCAACTCTTTTTTTACCCTATCGTGTCTGCTCGTATTTGAGAAGGTCGCTCCTGCATAAAGCTGAGGCAATCTCTGAAGATTGATTCATCAAGTAGCTATTTGACGATGCAGCCCGGTGCAGCAATTCTCGACATCTCCCGTTCTGACAGCTGATCCTTAAGGACGTCGAATGTCGTTGCACGAAGAAATCATTTTTGCTTCAATCGCGCAGCAACGACAGATCAAGATTTCGCTGCACACGCGAGCGCGACGGCGCCTCGAAATGTCATGCGCCGCCCACTCCAGCCGCGCGATCAACAAGGCGTCGGTTTATAGCGATCGACATGGCCAAGCCGGTTTATTTTGACGATGATATGGAATTCTGGGACCAATGATCGAGCCACCACATTTGGCGCCCGCCGCCGCGCTCGGCGCTACTGCAGCATCTTGATGCGCTACGCGATCATCCGCCTTCGACACGCCCGCCTGGGCTCGCGATTTACGGCGATAGCGGCATGGGCAAGACCATGCTCGTGGAAAAGTTTCGGCGCGATCACCCGCCGATCGTAAATTGCAACAACGGCTCCGAGGCCCTGCCCGTGCTGGCCATCACGTTGACGTCGTGCCCAACCGAACGTCGGATATATGGCCAACTGCTCATGGCGCTGGGCGCCAGCGTCAATGAACGCGCGACTCTCATGGAGCTCGAGATCAGGACAGTGCTTCTGTTGAAGGACAGCAGTGTCCGCGTCTTGGTCATTGACGAGGTTCATAACCTGCTCGCCGGCACGCCCCGAGAGCAGCGCGGAATTCTCCAGTTGCTGCGATACCTGAGCAACGAACTCAGAGCGTCGCTCGTTTGCCTCGGCGTAACTGACGCCCGCGACGCAATCGCTGGCGACACCCAACTTTCGCAACGTCTCGATCAAATTGTGCTGCCAAGATGGAAGGCCGACGAAGAATTTCAAGAGCTTGTTACCGCGATCCTACGCAGTCTGCCTCTCAAACAACCATCCGCCCTGTCGAGCCAAAACCTGCGCCATCCCTCGCGCATCAGCGACGGGATCACAGCGCGCCTACTCGAGATACTCAACGAGCTTGCGATCGACGCAGTCCAAGCGGGCGCGGAACGTATCACTGACGAAGACATCGAATCCTGGAAACCAGCCCTTGAAAAGGAAACCGCTTTCGCCTGACGTGACGTCCAACACAAAAATGGCATTTCAATCGAGACTCTGGCGGCAAAAGTCTCAATTGAAATGCCCAAAATCGGCGTGGCCTCCCAAAGTCTCACATTGAACTGCCAATCGACACTGAGTTAAATATTGCGAAGCACTGTCACCAAGCTGTCATTTTAAGCATTTGCTTGCCTGAAAGACAGATTTGACCGGGCAGCTCGTTTTTTCTCCGACCGTTGCGCGAATATCACTCTTTGGCGCACGGTGAGTCGCGCGTCCGTTCAACTCTTCGTCGCGATATAGGCGCGCCATCCTCCCAGGTCGGTGATTTCCTGCGCACCCTGGACAGCGTGCCATTCACACAGAAAACCGGTGATCTGCGAGCCGTCGTCGAGAGTCACCTTGCCAACGCCGAGTGGCGTAGGGATCGCGGCGACGAAGGCTCCGAAGGCCGCCGGCGAAAGTCCCCATACCTCGACCGCCAATCCGGCGCCCGCAAATCCAGGATCGCGCACGAGGCCCGGCTTTGGCGGCGTCGCGCCCGGAAGAACGAAGAGGCGATAATCTCCCGCAGTGCGACAGGCCCTGATGCGGACGCCTCCAGCGTCCGCAAGCAGGTGATTGAGCGGCATGCCGGAGAGATGCGCGCCGACGACAGCAATCGGGATCAAAGAAGCGTCAGACGTCGTCAGCACGCTTTCATTCGGTATGACGGCGGCTGTGTCGCGTCCCATGCCGCAAGACGCTGCGCGATGAAGACGATCGGCAAGCTTCGCGAGGCCATCATCGGCAAAGGCCGGCGCGATCAACGTCACGCCCACAGGCAATCCGTCGCTGCGAAATCCCGCCGGCACAGCGACTGCGCAACAATCCAGAAAATTCACGAAATTTGTGTAAAGGCCAAGATTGGAGTTGAGTGCAACAGGATCGCGCATCATCGCGTCGACGCTGTAAATGGTCGGCGCCGTTGGCAACAGCAACACATCCATCTTGCTCCATTCGCGCGCGGCCGCTTTGCGAAAAGCTTCGAGCGCATAGGCGCCGCGAAATGCGTTGACAGCCGTGATGCCCTGTGCGCCCACAACAATGCCGCGCACGGTCGGATCCATCGCGTCGGCGCACCGTTCGAAAAAGGGCGCGATAGCCGCGAGCCGTTCGGCCACCCACGGACCGCCGTAGAGCAACCCAGCGCAGTCGCGGAATGGCGCATAGTCGATTGCAACCGATTTGCCGCCGAGGGTCACGAGCCGCGCGATGGCGACGTCGTAGTTCGCTTCGGCATCTCGATCACCAAAGAATTCGCGATCACCCGCGGCGAGAACGCCGAAGCGGAAGCAATCGACGGGCAATGCGCGCGCCGCCATGCTGCGCCCATAAGGATCCGTCGGATCATTATCCTGCAGGACGCGGCGCACGCGATCCGCATCTCCGACTGCGGCCGCGAAGACGCTGACGCAGTCGAGGGTGCGGCAGGCCGGGACGACGCCGGTCGTGGAGATCAGTCCGCGCGTCGGTTTGACGCCGACGATATTGTTGAACGCCGCCGGAACGCGTCCCGATCCCGCCGTGTCGGTGCCAAGTGCAAAGGAGACTTGGCCTGAAGCGACGGCGACCGCCGAACCGGACGACGATCCGCCAGAGATGTAGTCGCGATTAAATACGCAGCGCGGCGCGCCATAGGGCGAGCGGGTTCCGTTGAGCCCGGTGGCGAACTGATCGAGATTGGTCTTGCCGATTAGCAATGCGCCGGCGGATCGCAGCAGTGCAACGGCGCGTGCGTCGTCCCGAGGCTCGTAGGCGAACGCTGGGCAGGCGGCGGTGGTTGGCATCCCGCGCGCGTCGATATTGTCCTTCACGGCGAAGGGAAGGCCCCACAGCGCCCTTTGCCCTTCCACCGGGCCACGGTCGATCAGCGCACGCGCGTCGTCAAGGATCGCGTCGTTTGAGCGACGTGTGATCCAAACCGACCCATCGGCGCCGGAGTCGATCCGCGCGAGCAGGGCGCAGGCGACGTCGAATGGTGTAAACGTGCCACTCCGATAGCCGGCCTCGAGCGACGCAATATCCAATATTGCAGGAATCATTGGCCGACCTTTTCAAGAACAGCGACGGCGTCGCCCGCCCGAACGCCGCGTCCTTGCTTGCAACGGATTTCGGCGACGCGGCCCGCCTCAGGCGCCACAATCTCCATCTCCATCTTCATCGATTCGACGACAACGACCGCTTGGCCGCGCTCGATCATCTCGCCTTTCTCAACGAGAATTTTCCATACATTGCCGGAAATATGAGCGGACACGGCGAAACCGCCGGGCGGCAAGCCCAACCCGTCACCGTCCCGCGCGCCTCCATCGTCGGAAACGAAACTGTCGAGACCCTTCGCCTTCCAATCAGCGCGTTCCGCTTCAAAAGCTGCATGCTGACGCGTTTTAAACGCCGCGATTCCCTCGCCGTTTTCGGCGAGGCTCCGGGCATAGTCGCGATACGAAAAGGTCGTCTCCTGAATTTCAATCGGATAACCGCCGTGCGGAAAGGCTTCGCGCGCTTCCACAAGCTCCGCTTCCGTGACAGGAAAAAAACGGATGCGGTCGAAGAAGCGCAACAGCCAGGGATGGCCGAGCGAAAATTCGCCGGTCGTGCGCCAAGAATTCCACATCTGGATGGTGCGGCCGAACAATTGATAGCCGCCCGGACCCTCCATGCCGTAGACGCACAGATAGGCGCCGCCAATGCCGACCGCGTTTTCCGGAGTCCATGTGCGGGCGGGATTGTATTTCGTCGTCACAAGCCGATGACGCGGATCGACGGGTGTCGCGACCGGCGCGCCGAGATAGACGTCGCCAAGACCCATCACGAGATATTCGGCGGAGAATACAATGTCGCGCACAGCGCCGATGCTTGGCAGACCGTTGATGCGCCGGATGAACTCGATATTGGACGGACACCAGGGCGCATCGGGACGCACAAGCTCCTGATATTTGCGCATGGCGAGTTGAACCGATGGATCGTTCCACGACAAGGGCAAGTGAACGATGCGCGAGGGAACGCTGACGTCCTCGGTGGGGAGCAACGCCGTCTCGATGCGCTGCAACACCTCGATAAGGCGGGCCCCGGACAGGGTGGCGCTCTCGAAGTGAATCTGCAGCGATCGAATGCCCGGCGTGAGATCGACGATGCCCAGAAGTTTTTCGGCGCTTAACGCCTCGGCGAGCAGATGCACGCGCAGACGCAAGGCGATATCCAATGACATGGGCCCGTATTCGACGAGCAAATAGTCGTCGCCCGCGCGCCGGTAGACGACTTTTGTCGGCCCATCATCCAGGCAGTCGAGAATAGGGCTTTGTAGCGACCTGCCGCTTGCGAGCCGCGTGGCCTCTCGGCCTATCGCTGTGCGGGGTGCCTTGGCGACGTAACCTTCCTCAGCTTGAAAGCGAACGCCGTCCCCGGGCTTGAACTGGCCGATTTTCCATAGATCACCAGGCGCGACGACGGCCGGGCAGACGAACCCGCCGAGACTCGGGCCATCGGGCCCAAGGATGATCGGCATGTCGCCCGTAAAGTCGATCGCGCCAATCGCATAGGCGTTGTCGTGGATGTTGGATGGATGGAGGCCGGCTTCGCCGCCATCCTTGCGCGCCCAACGCGGCTGCGGGCCGATGAGCCGCACACCGGTGCGGGCGCTGTTAAAGTGGATTTCGTAGCGCGCCGAGAACAAGTCTTCGATATCGGACGTCTCAAAGAAATCTGGAGCGCCATGCGGGCCGGAGCGCACTTCAAGCAGCCATTCGCGAACGAGCGGTGGAATCTCCTCAGCTATCGTAGGCCTCGCGGCGCCGACCGGCGCCTTCCCGATCTTGAGGACATCGCCGGCGCGCAGAGCGCCCACGGCGTGCCCGCCAAAACGGCCCAGCATGAAGGTGGCTTTCGAGCCAAGAAAAAACGGCGCGTCGACGCCGCCAGCAATGGCGAGATAGCTGCGTTGCCCCGGCCCCTCGATCGCCCCGAGAGATAACGTCTGCCCCACTCTCACCGCGACAGGCTGGAAATAGGCGATCGGCTGGTCATCGAGACACGCGGGCATGAACGCGCCCGTGAGCGCGATCAGCGCATTGCAATGAAAGCGCAACTTCGGGCCTGCGACTGTGCATTCGAGCGCCGCGGCACCTTCGTCATTGCCGACGATGCTATTCGCGAGCCGATGCGAGCGGGAATCCATCGGACCGGACGGCGGAACGCCGACGCTCCACAAACCAAGGCGCCCCGGCCAATCCTGCACGCTCGTCTGCGCGCCAGGCACAATCACCTCGATAGCGCGCGGCGTGAAGGCAAATGACTTCAGCAGGCCGGTCGAAACCTTTCCTGTCGTAAATTCCGGCGTCGACGCAACCGAGGCGAGATAGTCGAGATTCGTTTCGAGGCCATAGAGTTCGGTCTCGGCGAGGGCGACCTGCATTCTTGCGATCGCCGCCGTTCGGTCGGCCGCATGAACGATGAGCTTGGCGAGCATCGGATCATAATGCGGCGTGACGTCGCTTCCCGTTTCAATCCAGCCGTCGACGCGCGCGCCCGCTGGCCAACGCAGATGCGTGACGACGCCCGTCGCGGGCCGGAAATCGGCCTGAGGATTTTCGGCGTAGATGCGCACTTCGATCGCCGCGCCCCTGGGAACTAACTCGCTCTGCGCCGGCGCTGAAAACTCACCCGCCGCCTGTCGGATCATCCATTCCACGAGGTCGACGCCAAAGACGGCCTCGGTGACGGGATGCTCCACCTGCAGGCGCGTATTAACTTCAAGGAAATAGAAATCCTCTCGCGCGACGTCATAAATGAACTCCACCGTTCCGGCGGATTCGTAGGCGACAGCCTCGCCAAGCGAAATCGCCGCTGCACGCAGCCTCTCGCGCGTCGCAGCGGAAAGACCTGGCGCGGGAGTTTCCTCGATGACCTTCTGATTGCGCCGTTGCAAAGAGCAATCGCGTTCGCCGAGCGAGAGAACCCGTCCGTCGCCGAGGCCGAAGATCTGCACCTCGATGTGACGAGCGACCGGAATGAAGCGTTCGATAAAGACGCGCGCGTCGCCGAAGCTCGCGCCCGCCATCCGTTGCACCGTTGCGAATTTGGCCGCGAGCTCCCGCTCGTCATGACAGAGCTGCATGCCAATGCCGCCGCCGCCGGCCGTGCTCTTCAGCATCAGCGGATAACCGATCTGCGTCGCGGCCGCCGTAGCGTCATCGATGCTCGCGAGGATATCGCTGCCCGGCAGCAGCGGCGCGCCGCAACGCGCGGCGATGGCGCGCGCGGTGTGCTTGAGACCAAACTCGCGAAGATGCTCGGGATTCGGTCCGATGAACACAATTCCTTCTGCGGCGAGTTGTTCGGCGAATCCGGCATTCTCGGACAGAAAGCCGTAACCGGGATGCACAGCCTGCGCACCCGTCGCTTTGCATGCGGCGACAATCGCCTCAATGTCGAGATAGCTGTCCTTCGCGGGCGCGGGGCCGATGCGGACGCGCTCATCCGCGTCGAGCACGGGCCGCGTGAAGCGGTCCGCGTCCGAATAGACGGCGACCGAGCCGATCTCGAGCCGATGCAGCGTGCGGATCACCCGGCCGGCGATTTCGCCCCGGTTGGCGACAAGGACTTTCTTGAACATGACGTCACGCGATCGCGGGGTCGAAGATCATCACCTTGACCGGCGTCGGATTGAATCCGTTGCAAGGATTGTTGATCTGCGGGCAATTTGAGATGACGGCGATGAGATCCGTGGCTGCGAGCACGTCGACATAGTCGCCGGGACTCGAGACGCCGTCGACGATGGCGAGGCGCCCGTCCGGCTCGATCGGCACATTCATGAAGAAGTTTATGTTGGGCACAATGTCGCGCTTGGTCATGTCGTGCTTGGCGACTTCCATCAGAAAGTTCTCGCGACAGGCGTGCATGTAGCGCGTGTGCTGGCCAAAGCGCGCCGTATTCGCCTCGCAGGAACAGGCTCCGGCCGAGGTGTCGTGACGCCCGCAACTGTCGGCGACGACGACGGCCAGCACATTGCCTTCGTTCGACATCAATCGGGAGCCCGTCGTGATATAGGGCGCGCCCTGCGCAAGCATCGTGTCTTGCGCACTGTAGCGCTCGCTTGTGTCGGCGGCGTCATAGAAGAGCGCGTCGACAGCCTGCTGGCCTTCGAGATCGACAATGCGAAGAATCTGCCCTTTCTCGACGATGTGTGACCACGGGTTGTTGGCGGGAATGGTGAATTCGTAAATCGCCTTGTCGGGATCGATAGCGGGCGCGGCGAAGAAGGCGGACGCCGTCCCGAGAGTCGTGACGTTGCTATTCATGACGCGCTCCTCAGCCTTGCAGATATGTGGCATTGTTCTCGAATCCGCGAGCGGCTTCCGCCGTCGCGGTGCGGCACAGGTCGTCATCGCCGGGATCGGGAGCCTCAAAAATAACGACCTCAACGGATCCAGGCTCGAATGTGAGGTCTGGAGCCAGAGGATGCGGACAGTTTGAGACAACGACGATCGTGTCGAGTTCGGCGCGAAGATCGACGAAATCGCCCAGCGCGACGCCATCGCGCCACACGGCATGGCCGTCGACGATAGAGACGGGCGCGAAAAAAGTGATCGCCGGCGCAAGATCCCGCACGCCAAGACCATGTTTGCCGGCCGCGAGAATGAAATTCTCGCGCGTCGAGCGCAGACCCGCATCGCCGTATTTGCGTAGGTTCGACGCGCGCGTGGAGCCTCCGATGATCGTATCATGGCCGCAGCAACTGTCCTCGATGATCGAGAAGAGCACGCGACCCATGTCGGAGAAGAGGACGCGGCCTTTGCGCATCTCGCTCGTCCACTGAATCTTGATTGTGTCAGCGCTGTTGTACCGTTCGGATGGGTCGTTCGCGTTCCAGGCAAAAAACGACAGGCCGGGATTGCCGGCGCTGTTGAGCAGACGCAGCGCCTCGCCACGACGCATCCGCGCAGTCCAGTACCAGCCACCCGGAATCGCCTCTCGGCACCTGACATTCTCGAGCGGAAGCTGCGCGTCGCTGCGTGGCGTCGGCGGCGGCAAAGCGCGCGGCGCAACTGTGCTGCCCGCAGCCTTCATCTCCTCATAGCGTTTGCGATTCTCGGCGATCATGGCGGCGATGTGCGTCGAGTTCTTTGCCTTCGATTGCTGCGCGTTCATCCTCGTGCTCCGTTCAGAGCCGGGTCGTCCTGGCGTTGTTCTGGCTGCGGCTGCGGGTCGTCCCGTCCGGAGGGAGAAGGATTGGTTGCTTCAGGCAGAGCGGCGGCAATACGGCTCGGCCATATGTCGATGTCGCGTCCGATGATGGCGCCATATCGTCCGCCGTCCGTCGGCTCGTTGCGCCGCCGCTCAAAGGCGACGACGCGCGTCGCCAGTTTGAACGCTTCCGAAAGATCGTGCGTCACCATGACGACCGTAAGGGACCGATCATTCCAAAGCTTGCGCATCAGCTCGTGAATTTCCGCCCTTATCCCCGGATCAAGCGCGCCGAACGGCTCGTCGAGCAGGAGCACCTTCGGGCGAGCGATAAGCGCCTGCGCCAACGCGAGTCGCTGCTGCATTCCGCCTGAGAGTTGCGCCGGATATTTCGCTTCGGCACCGGACAGACCCACCGCGGCGAGCAGTTGGCGCGCTTCATCTTCAGCCGCGCGCCGCCGCTCGCCCGAAAGTCGACCGAACAGAGCGCCGAGAACGCCGCTAGCCTGAAGGTTCGGCCCCAGCAAAACATTGCCCAGGACAGTCAGATGCGGAAATACCGAGTAGCGCTGAAACACAACGCCGCGCTCCGAACTCGGCTCACGCGAGATTGGCGCGCCTTCCAGCTCAATGACGCCGCTCGTCGGCTGCTCCTCGGACAACAGCAGCTTCAGGAACGTCGTCTTTCCGCAACCCGATGGGCCTACGAGGGCAACGAAAGCGCGCGGGGCAACCTCGAGGTTGATCTGCTCGAGCACGATGTAATCGCCATATTCTTTCCAGACGTTCTTGACCGAGATCAGGCTCATGACGACGCCCTCGCCGTCGCGAACCACGGAAAGACGCGCCGCTGCAGAACAAGGAGACCGATCTCCATTGTGAAAGCGAGCAGCGTGATCCATGCGACGTACGGCAGAATCACATCCATCGCGAGATAGCGGCGCACGAGAAAAATCCTGTAGCCAAGCCCGGACTCGGACGCGATCGCCTCGGCGGCAATGAGAAACAGCCATGCAGGACCAAGCTGCAGGCGCAACGAGTCAAGCAGGCGCGGCAAGATCTGCGGCAGCACGATGCGCCAGACAATCGTCCATGTCGACGCGCCGAGGGTCTGCGCCTTGATAAACTGCTGCGGCGGCAAATCCTCTATTCGCAGCGCCACATCTCTTATGAGAGGCGGCGCGACGCCAATGACGATCAGGACGATTTTCGCCGTTTCGCCAAGCCCCACCGTGATGAACAATATTGGCAGGATCGCGAGCGGCGGCACCATGGAAACCACTGCGACGAAGCCGCCCATAAGCGCACGCACATAAGGCAGAAGTCCGATGGCGACCCCGAGCGCCAAACCGAGGATTGTCGCAATGGCGAGCGCGGCCGATAATCGACCAAGGCTCGCGCCAGTGTCGAGCCAGAACAGCACGTCGCCCGTGCGCTGATCGACTGTAAACGCCATGCGCTTGATGGCATCGACAAAGGCCGAAAACGCGGGCAGCAGCTTGTCGTCCTGATTCGCCGCGCGTCGCAACGCCGAGCCAATCAGATAGGCCACAAGCGTCACGGCGAAGGGGATCAGCGCTAAAACCCGCGCGCCGCCACGTCCCGGGCGTCGATTGATAAATCGCATCGGCACAAGCCTCTTGGCGAAAGGATGCGCAACATCTGCGCCAGCTGCAGGTCGGAGGTCCGGATTCGACGCCGACCATCCGACCTGCGTCATCGGTCTTAGAGTTTTCCTGCCGCCGCCGCCATATAGGCGTCCGTGAAGCGAAGCTTCACTTTGTTTTTGTCGCCGATCACCTTGCCGTCGGAAAATTTAATGCCCACCGCATCGACCGACGTCGCATTATTGCCCAGCAGATTGTGCTCGAAGAGGAAGTGGCGAATCCTGTCCATGGTCACGCTGACTTCGGAACTGCGCGCGAAGGACGCCCCCTCCTCTGCGCTGGCGAAGAGTTTTGTCGCAGCGAGCTGACTCTCGAAGCCGGCGAGGTCAGTTCCGGACGCCTTGCCCATCGCTTCGCGCGCAGCTTTGCCTTCCGGCGTCTTGGAGACCATCACAGCGAGGGTCTCGTACCAGATGCCGACTAGCGCTTTGGCGAATGCGGGATTGTCATTCAGCGTCTCGGTGTTGACGACCGTCAGATCGATGATTTCGCCGGGAATCTGTGACGAATCGAACACTTTATGAGCGCTCTTGTCGCCAAGGATTTCCGCCACGATCGGGTTCCAGGTCACGACAGACGTCACCGCCGGAGTTTTCCACGCGGCGACCATATCGGCGTCAGATGTGGAAACGACAGTCAGATCCCGTTCCTTCATTCCCACAGTGCTAAGCGCGCGCGCGAGAAGATAATGCGAGACCGAAAACTGGACGAGATTTACCTTTTGTCCTTTGATGTCGGAGAGCTTGGTCTTGTCTTTCAAAATGACGGCGTCGTTCCCGTTGGAGAAATCGCCCACGATCACCGCCGTCGTGTCGACTCCGCCAACCGCCGGCGTCGACAATGCGTCCATATTCGTGACGGTGAGCGCGTCGAATCCGCCGACCGTATATTGGTTGATCGACTCGCCGTAGTCATTGACCTGAACGACGTCGATTTTTATGCCGTGTTTGTCCGCCCATTTCTTGACGATCCCATGGTCGCTGGCCCATTGCCACGGCATCCAGCCAACGTAAATCGTCCAGGCGAGCTTGAACTGCTTTTTCTGTGCAGCCATCGCTTCTTGCGGCATGGCGAGGCCAAGCGTCGCTGCGGCCAGCGCAACCCTGCCGATAAGGACGCCGGCAAAATTCAACCTCTTTAGGCGTGTCGAGACATTCATGTGCATCTCCGCTCGCAGCGACAACCGGGCCAAAAATAGGCAGAAGACCAAGAGCCGCCAATTCGCTGGCTACTGAGGTCTCCCGGGATTTTATCCCGCCGTGTCCCAAGCGGATTTCTCCCGCACAGGCGGCAGCTCTCGGACCAGAACACCTCGCATGAGGCCGGAACCCTAGCCGCCAACTCAACGAACCTGTTACTGCAGAATTTGTGCCAAATCAGTAACGTTGGGTTTCCGGTTCAACGAAAGTCGAGCGGCGGGGGCGCTGATTATTGGCTGTGCACTTGTGCTTAACGACAAAGCAGGTTGCGCGCGAAGTGGGCGGCCAATTCCGGTTGTCGCCAGAAACTCGGGCAATTTGCCCAGCTCGCTGCGGGTTAGATACCCTGGCGACACGTCGAAGAAAGGTCAAGGACACGGGGCGCCGCCGGTTCTTCTTTCACGGCAGCGCAATACCCGTCGCGGCCAAGTGCGTGAAGCCGCGCGCGTCTAATACCAAATCTCACAGAGCGTGACTCTGTGGCTCTTCCCGAATCAGCAACGATCTGATTCAACGTGGCGA
>PLZT01000662.1 GCA_003152255.1 Methylocystaceae bacterium
CGAAGGTGAAGCGCATCTTGTTGGCGGAAACCTCCACCGTGATTTCGCTTTGCGCGTCCTCGATCAAGCGTTGGATTTCGCCGACCGCCTTGCGCGGCAGAATGACGCCGGGCATGCCGATGGAGCCTTCCGGCGCCGGCAGTTCGAGCCGCGCCAGACGATGCCCGTCGGTCGCGACGGCGCGCAGCAGCGAACGGCCCTCGATGTCGGCGACATGGATGAAAATGCCGTTGAGGTAATAGCGCGTCTCCTCGCTGGAAATGGCGAATTGCGTCTTGTCGATGAGGCGCTTCAGCTCGGCCGGCGGCAGCGAAAATTTATGTCCGAACTCGCCCGAGGTCACTTCGGGAAAATCGCTCTGCGGCAGGGTTTGCAGCTGGAAGCGCGAGCGCCCCGAACGCAGCGTCAACTGGCCCTGCTCGCCGGTCTCCTCGAGCGAAACCTGCGCGCCTTCCGGCAATTTGCGCGTGATGTCGTAAAGCGTGTGGGCGGGCAAGGTGGTCGCGCCCTCTTGCGTCACGTCGGCGGCGACGCGCTCGGTGATTTCGAGATCGAGATCGGTGGCTTTGAGCAATAATTCGCCGGCCGTCGCCTCGATGAGCACATTGGCGAGGATCGGAATCGTCGTGCGCCGCTCCACCACCCGGTGAACATGGCCAAGCGCCCGCAGTAGCGCCGCTCTCTCGATCGTGACCTTCATGGAGGGAAATTCCGTTGGCCTCTGTGAACGGCGGCTCCGAGTCGGGCGCCGGGGGCGGGACTTTGGCGCGGCTGGACGATTAGCGCAAGAGGGGCGGGCGCCGTGAAGCGCGGGAGTTGTGCATAAGTGGCGCGCGGGATCTACGACTGTCCTCATTTATGGATTGGTGTTGTTTCGTTTCCGCGTTTGTCATGCGACCGCATTTAATTGAACCCGCCGTCGCTTCCGCCTTGTGGCCAACTCCATGATATTGAGGCGTTTTCATCATTTTAAGATTTTCTGCTGGGAAAACGGGCTGTGGCAAAAATATCACACCGCTGAACTAACTTAGCTTGCGGCGTGACGCCACGTTGCCTTTATTGCGCGGCGAGCGCATCGTTTAAGAGAGCCTTAAAACGAAGAGAAGACGTTACAATCTCATCTATAGGTCCGGACCAAGCATAGTTCACACGTTGGTCCATTGAGTTGAACGGTTCTTGTGCCAAGGGATGCGCCATGAAGACATCTTTGCTTTCCGTCGCCGCGATTGGGCTGGCGATTTCCACCGGGTCGGCCCTGGCCGCCGATCTTCCCTCCCGCAAGGAAGCGCCGCCGGTCTATCTCGCGCCGGCGCCTGTCGCCACTTGGACCGGCTTCTACGCTGGTCTGAACATCGGCGGCGGCTGGTCCTCCAACGGCGGCAACGACAGCTATCTGCCCTACGCCGACCCGACCTACGCCATCGGCAGCACCCCGCGCGGCAGCGCGACTCCGAACCTGTTCTTCCTGCCCGGCGGCGGCACCACCGCCAGTAACACCGGCGGCGTCGTCGGCGGCGGTCAGATTGGCTATAACTTCCAGTTCAATTCCTTCGTGATCGGCGCCGAGACGGACTTCCAGGGCACCAGCATCACCGGCGGCAACCAGGGCAATTACGCTGGCCTGTATGAGAGCCCCTATCCGCGCTCGACCACCGGCCTGCTCTCGCCTCTCGTGACCGGCAATGGAGGCAATCTCGGTCTGCCGTGGTTCGGCACCGTGCGCGGCCGCGCCGGCTATCTCATCACCCCGACCCTGTTGCTCTACGGCACCGGCGGCTTCGCTTACGGCGGCGTGACCGCCTTCCAGCGGAGCAACACCCGCACCGGCTGGACGGCTGGCGGCGGCATCGAGTGGCTGTTCGCGCCGCATTGGTCGGCGAAGCTTGAGTATCTCTATGTCGATCTCGCCAGCAGCGGAATTTATGGCGCCTACACCGGCTGGGAGTTGGGCAACAACCATCATCCGGAGATCAACGTCGTGCGCCTTGGCGTGAACTATTTGTTCAATTTCGCCCCGTCCGCTCCGGTCGTCGCGAAATATTGATCGGCCGCGGCGATCGCGCCTCGGCCACGGAATTGATCGACGAGAACCCGGCCCTCGTGGCCGGGTTTTTCAATTGCTCCCGCGCCGCCTTTGTCTTTGCCGCCGAGGCGCTCGCCCACGGCAATCCGCTCAAAGCCGCGGCCGAACCGCCCCCGAGAACCAACTTTCGACGTGAGATGCCCGTGACGCCCTCCGGGATGAAAGTTTCAAGTGCCGAATTACAATAGCGCTTGACTAATCAGTTTGTTACGGACCGCGCGCGGTCGCTTCGGGAACAGGAAAGCGACGCTTGCGCGGGCCAAATCCCGTGAGGCCGTTTTGTGGGCTCGCCATATTGTAGGGGCCGTTCCAACGGCCCGTCCGCCCTTCCACCCTTAACCCGCCCTTAAAACGCCGGCGTTAAGCTTTATCAATCATTTTCCCAGCCCCGGCGGACGGCCGCAGGAGATCCGATGGCGCGTAGCGACAGACGCCGCGAACCGGCTTTCGACGACGACCGGGGCGACGAGCTTCGGGCCGAACGACGCGGCGCGCGCAAAAACGCGCATCGACGCTCCGGCTTCCTGTTCGGCGGGCTGATTTATTGGACCCTCGTGCTCGGCCTCTGGGGCGCCATCGGCGCCGGCGGCCTTTTTGTCTATTACGGCTCGCAACTCCCGCCGATCGACCAGCTCGCCATCCCCAAGCGTCCGCCCAACATCGCCATCCTCGCCGCCGACGGCGAGCTTTTGGCCAATCGCGGCGACACCGGCGGCGCGGCGGTCCGGCTATCGGAACTGCCGCCCTATTTGCCCAAGGCTTTCGTCGCCATCGAGGACCACCGCTTTTATTCCCATTTCGGAATCGACCCGCTCGGCATCGTGCGGGCGCTGACGCGCAACGTAACCGGACGCGGCGGCGTCCAGGGCGGCTCGACGCTGACCCAGCAGCTTGCGAAAAACCTGTTCCTGACGCAGGAACGCACGATCTCCCGCAAGATTCAGGAGGCGATTCTCGCGCTCTGGCTCGAGCATAAATATTCCAAGGACCAGATCCTCGAACTCTATCTCAACCGCGTCTATTTCGGCTCCGGCGCCTATGGCGTCGAGGCGGCGGCCGAGCGCTATTACGGCCATGGCGCGAAAGCCGTGACACTGGCCGAGGCCGCCGTGCTGGCCGGGCTGATGAAGGCGCCGAGCAAGCTCGCGCCGGACCGCAACCCCGAAGGCGCGAGCGAACGCGCGGCGCAGGTGATCACCGCGATGGCGCAGGAGGGCCACATCACCGAGGCGATGGCCAAGGTCGCCCTGGCCAATCCCGCCCGCGTCCATCGCGACAGCGGCGCCGGCTCGATCAACTACGCCGCCGACTATGTGATGGACGTGCTCGCCGATACGGTCGGCGCGATCGACCAGGATCTGGTCGTCACGACGACGCTCGATCACAATCTCCAATCCGCCGCCGAACACGCGCTGACCGATGAACTCGCCAAAAAGGGGAGCAAATTCGGGGTTTCCCAAGGCGCCGTCGTGGCGCTCGATCCCAATGGCGCGATTCGCGCGCTGGTTGGCGGGCGCGACTATGGCGAAAGCCAGTTCAACCGCGCCGTCGCCGCGAAGCGCCAGCCGGGCTCCTCCTTCAAGCCCTTCGTCTATCTGACCGGGCTGGAGCACGGTCTGACGCCGGACACGGTGCGCGAGGACGGGCCGATCAACGTCAAGGGCTGGCAGCCGGAAAACTACAGCCGCGAATATTTCGGCCCGGTGACGCTGACCAAGGCGCTGTCGCTCTCGCTCAACACGGTCGCCGTGCGCATCGGCATGGAGGTCGGCCCCAGGGCGGTCGTGCGCACGGCGCATCGGCTCGGCATAAATTCGGACTTGCAGCCCAACGCCTCGCTGGCGCTGGGCACGTCGGAGGTCACGCCCCTTGAGATGGTCGCGGCCTATGCGCCCTTCGCCAATGGCGGCATTGGCGTGCAGCCGCATATTATCACGCGAGTCCGCACGGCGGACGGCAAGCAGCTTTACGCCCGCAAGACGGGCTCCAACGGACGGGTCATCGAGCCGGAATATGTGTCGATGATGAACACGATGATGGAGGAGACGCTGCTCACCGGCACGGCGCGCAAGGCCGAGCTGCCGGGCTGGCAGGCGGCCGGCAAGACCGGCACCAGCCA
>PLZT01000314.1 GCA_003152255.1 Methylocystaceae bacterium
CTTGCCGCTCTTCAAGCTGAGAAGATAAGCGACGACTTTGTCGATTTGAAAATCGGCGAGCTGAGGATTGGGCATTTTGGCGCTCCGTCCGAGATTGCCGTGCGGCGTGCTCAAGAGCTTTCGCAGCGAGGCCTCGGACACGTCGCCATGCTTGACGATCGCCACGAAGCTCGGCGCGGGCGGCTTCAGGATCGGCGGCGATATCTGGTCCGTGGCCACGACATGGCAGGCCGCGCAGACCTTGAGCGCGAAATCATGGCCGGCGGCGACGAGGTCGCTCTGGCCTTCCTCGGCCCGCGCGAGAGGGGCCGCGCCGCAAGCGAGCATTAAGGCGAGCAATAGTGATGCTGTTTTCATGCGGTCCTCACTCATAGCGCAGCGCCTGGATCGGATCGAGCCGAGCCGCTTTTTGCGCGGGATAATAGCCGAAGAATATCCCCACCGCGGCGGAGAATGCGAAGCCTATCACGATCGCGCCGAGCGACACTGGCGACGACCATTGGGAAAACAGCGCGATGATTTCCGAGATCACGACGCCCGCGATAATGCCGGCGACGCCGCCGCTGACGCTGATGAGGACGGCCTCCGCCAAGAACTGCATCAGCACATGCATGCGTTGCGCCCCGACCGCCATGCGCAGGCCGATCTCGCGCGTGCGCTCGGTGACGGAGACCAGCAGAATATTCATGATGCCGATGCCGCCGACGAGCAGCGAGATCGAGGCGACGATGGCCAGAAGGATCGCCATGACGCGGCTGCTGCCCTCGGCGGTCTCGGCGATCTGGCTGAGGTTGCGGATGTCGAAATCCTTTATGTCGGTGGGTTTGATGCGATGGCGGCGGATCAGGATCAGGTTGATTTCGGCGATCGCCGTCAGAATCTTGTCCTGCGCGGTCGCCTGGACATAGATCGAATTCACATAGCCGGTGAGGCGCGGTTGCAAGTTGAACGGGTTGGGCGCCAGCGGATAAAGCGCCGTCAAATTCGTCGCCTGGTTCGGCGAGGCGACGCCGAGCACTTTTTCCTCGCCGGTCTTGAACGGGATCATCACCAGATCGTCCTGATCCTGGCCCCACATGCTCTGCCCCTTGGCGGTGAGCACGCCGACGACGCGCAACGGAAAGCCCTTGATCAGGATTGTCGCGCCGAGCGGATTCTCGCCGTGGGCGAATAGCTGGTTTTGGACCGTTCGGCCAATCACGACGACGAGGGCGGCGCTCTTTTCGTCCTCCGGAGTGATGCCGCGGCCGGACTCGATGGTCCAATTGGTGACGGGCGGATAATTGACGGAGACAGCCTGGACGTTGGTGGTCCAGTTCTGATTGCCGACCTGCACCTGGCCCATCTGCCGCATTAGATAGGCGACCAGCGCGACGTTCGCCGCCTCGCGGCGGATCGCCTGAGCGTCGGCGACGGTCAGCGTCGAGGCGCTGCCAAAGCCCGAGCGCGCGCCGCCGGTGAGGACCGCGCCTGGAATGACCACCGCGAGATTGGTGCCAAGACTCTCGATCTGCTTGCGCACCGCCGCGTTCGCGCCATTGCCGACCGCCACCATGGCGATCAGCGCGGCGACGCCGATGAACACGCCGAGCATGGTCAGCGCCGAGCGCAGCTTGTTGCGTCCGATCGCCTGTATCGCGGCGGAGACGATCATCGACGCGAAGGCCAGCGTCGAAACGCGGGCCGCGCCCGCCGCCGCGCTTTCTCGCGGATGAAAAATCAGCGCCGCCGCCGATGCGTCCGCCGCGCTCGCGGATTGGGCGGCCGCCGGCGCGGCGGTCGGCTTGCGCCGCTCGTCCGAAATGATCCGCCCGTCGCGCATGGTGATGACCCGCCCGGCATAGGCCGCGATATCGGATTCATGCGTGACGACGATGATCGTCACGCCCTGATCGCGGTTGAGCGCGACCAGCGTCTCCATGATCTCATGCGAGGTCTTGGTGTCGAGATTGCCGGTGGGCTCGTCCGCGAACAAAACGCTGGGCCCGTTGATCAGCGCTCTGGCGATGGCGACGCGCTGCTGCTGGCCGCCCGACAGCTGCGCCGGGGTGTTTTTTTCGCGGTCGGCGAGCCCGAGCAGCTTTAGCGCCGAGCGCGCCTTGTCGAGCCGGTGAACGCCGTCCGACGCGCTGTCGGAATAGAACAGCGGAAGAGCGACATTTTCCAGCGCGCTGGTGCGGGCCAGAAGGTTGAAGCTCTGGAACACGAAGCCGAGGCGCTCGCCGCGAAGCTTGGCCAGTTCCGGCTCGGCCAGCGCCGCCACGTCGACGCCTTCCAGAAAATAATGGCCGCCGGACGGCGGGTCGAGACAGCCGAGAATCGCCATCAGCGTCGATTTTCCGGAGCCCGAGGCGCCCATGATCGCCACGAACTCGCCGCGCTCCACGGAAAGATCGACGCCTCGCAGCGCGTGGACCTCCACGTCGCCAACGAGAAAGGTCCGGGTGAGGTTTCTCACGTCGATGACAAGGTCCGTCACGGCGTCGCGCTCTTTTTCGCTTCCTCGCCGATGATGATCTCGTCTCCGGGATGCAGATCGCCCTTGACGATCTCGGTGTAGTTGTCGTCGTCGAGGCCCGGCACGATGATCACCGGGCGAGGAGCGCCGTCCCGCAAGACCCAGACCCTGACGCCGCCGGAGCCGTCCGGGGGCGTCTGCGCGTTCGGAACGCCGACGAGTCCGCCCGGAACATAGCGCAGCCCCTGATCCGGCAGGCGCAGCGCGTCGGCGCGCTCGTCGACGATGATGCGCGTCGTCGCCGTCATGCCCGGCTTCAAGGAGAGATCCTGGTTCGGCGCGGCGACGACCACGTCATAGGTGACGACGTTCTGGATGGTCTGGGGTGACTGCCGCACCTCCGTCACTTTGGCGTTGAAGACGCGGTTGGGGAAGGATTCGACGGTGAAGGACGCCTTGTCGCCGCGTTTGATCGCGCCGATGTCGCTCTCGGAGACATTGGTGTCGACCTGCATGATGGTCAAATCGGTTCCGACCAGGAACAGCGTCGGCGTCTGGAAGCTCGCGGCGACGGTCTGGCCCATCTCCACGGCGCGGGTTACGATGGTGCCGTCGACCGGAGAAATAATATCGGTGTAGCCGAGATTGATTTCGGCGGCGTGCAACTGCGCTTCCTGGAGCGCGATGGTGGCCTCGTCCAGCCCAATCTGCGCCGACGCCTGGTCGAGCGCGTTTTTCGAGGCGTCCAGCGCATCCTGCGAAACGGCCTTCGTCGCGGCGAGCCTCTTGTTGCGGTCGTAAGCCAGCTTCGCATAGACGAGATTGGCCTGATCCTTGACCAGTTGCGCTCGTCCGACGCCCAGAGTGGCCTTATCCTGATCGACGACGACCTGATAGGGACGCGGGTCGACCTTGGCGCAAATCTGCCCCTTCTTGACCTGCGTATTGTAATCGCAATACCGCGCCTCGATGACGCCGGAGACGTAAGTCCCGATTTGCACGGTGATGACGGGATTGACCGTGCCGCTGGTGGTGACGGCGCGCACGATGGGGCCGCGCGAGATTTGCCGCGTGACGTAATGCGTCGCGCTCTCGCGGCCCATGGTCCAGTAAAGCCCGGCGCCGGTGAGGAGCGCCGCGCCAAGGATCGCGGCGGCGAGGCCGCCCAAGCGGCGGCGCGGGGCGACGACCGGCGCCGCCGCTGAACTGGATCGGATCGTTATCGCTTCGGGCATGACAACCGGCTTTCGCGCTGTCGCGACATGCTCGCTCTCGCGCGAACTTCGCTCGGAATTTCAATCGGCATTCGGAACGCCTCTTCTTCCTGTTCGCTCGCCTCGTGGACCGCCTCCGACGCCGAGCGCTCCAAATATTGTCCGAGAATGAGAAGCTTGTGTCCATCCACTTCTTGAACAAGAGCGGCTAAGTGTCGCGTCGGGCCGGGCGGAGCCCTCCGGCGAATTCGGACGAACATCTCTTCAGCCGCTCCATTTTACTGATTCGGAGCCGTCTCCCGACGCCGACGCCTCGCGAAATCGCGGCGACCAAATGATCGCCGCCAACTTATACGGGGGCCGCGAAAGTCATGCTGTCGCTGAATTCCGCTAAAAGTCGTCGCGCTACTCGATATGTCGCCGCGGAGACTTATCGCTCTCATGACGTAAAGTTTATTTTAGGTATCGACGAATGCCTGACGAAGGCGTATTCGTGTCCTTCCAGTCACTCGAGGAATTGTCCCATGACGACATCCGACTCTGAACCTTCGAAATCGATCGAGCTGGCCGCCGAGATCGTAGCCGCTTTCGTCGCCAATAACTCCCTGCCCATCAGCGAATTGCCGGCGCTGATCCACTCCGTGCACGCCGCCTTGACGGGAGTCGTGAGCGGTTCGGCGAGCGCGGCGCCGCCAGTGGAGAAGAAAGAGCCGGCGGTGTCCATCCGCAAGTCGATCACGCCCGATTATCTTGTGTGCCTTGACGACGGCAAGAAATTCAAGTCGCTGCGCCGACATTTGGCGACGCTTGGACTGACGCCGGACGAATATCGCGCGAAATGGGGCCTGGCGGCCGATTATCCGATGGTCGCGCCCAATTACGCGGCTCAGCGATCGGAACTGGCGAAGCGCTCGGGACTGGGGCAATTGCGCAAGAGCGCCACCGCGCCGGCCAAAAAGGCGGCCGTCGCCGCGCCGCGCAAGCGCGGAAGACCGGCGAAGGCCGGCGCGTAATCGTCCATTTCACGCCGAGGGCGAGGCCGGCCGCCGGGGAAGCCGGTTGGGCCGGCGACTCGGGCTTCGTTGGACTCGGGCGCCGTTAGAATCGCAGAGACGATTCGATCATGCCGAACGCGCCGGCGCCGGCGTATTTGTCGCGCGAAAGGCCGCCCGCGAAGGTTAGGGTGAAAGCGCCTATCTCGCCGAGCGTCAGTTGAAGGCCGGCCTTGCAAATTTTATCGCGCCAATGGCCGGTTAAAACCGCGTAGGGACCGATGTAGACCTTTTCCGCCGCGAAAGCCGCGAACGAAAAATTCTCCAACACGGCGTAGCCCGGCTTTATCTCGACGAGAGTTCTCTGAAATACGTCTGAATAAAAGCCTTTTGCAAAAAACATTGTTTGGGAGCTCGGCGCGGCGTCCAATTCCCATATGGTTCCAAGGCCAGCGCCGCCGCCGGGGCGTCTGTTTTCCTGATCCAGCCTCCAAATTCGGGCTTGCGCCGCGGCGCCGAACCATCCCTGAAACTTGATGGCGTCGACGATGGTTTGATATCCAAGCAAAGTGTTTAGGTTCGGCTTGCGACCGACAATATTAATCTGATCACTTGCCCAGAATGGCGGCCCGATAAAATCCGCGGTCGCGAATTCCGCCGTCGGACGCGCGGCTTGTGTGTCCACGGGCCCATCGCGAAGGCCAATGCGGTCGAATAGCATCGAATCCACGGGCGCGGCGGCGATCTCGGCGTTCGCGCGCGGATCGAATCGACGGTCTTCCAAGGCGAGCGGAAAAATCTCGACTTGAGGGTCGAGAGTCTTGCGCAGCGGCGATGTGGCGAAATCGTCCATCGCGGACAGCTCTTCGGCGAGGGCCGCGGCGTTCGTGGCGCAGGCGCCAAACGTCAGCAGGCCAAACAGCATCCTCCTCATGGACGTTACTCGCTGTGAGCACTCACGCACGAAAACAAATTGAAACGCCGCCTTCGCGACCAATCGGCGCGAGGGATCGGCTGGTCCGCTAGAGCGCTTTCCGTTCGAACGGAATCGTTCGAACGATAAGAAATCGCTCAAAATCAAAATGTTGGAGCAAGCTCTTATCGAAAAAGTCTATCAACTTTTTCGGAGCTTGCTCTAAAGCAAGCTCCGCTAGAGTTGACGGACTTTCGCGACCGGAACTTGCTCCGGTAGTCTTATCTTGCGCGATTTCCTGTCGCCTGGATGATTCCATCCGAGCGGAAAGCGCGCAAAAAGCGGAAGCCCGGCCAGGTTTTTACAAGCGATGACGCGGGCAATCCTTGGCGATGGTAGCGCGCTCACGGTAAATTTTCCCGTAAGCCCACCAATTTCGCGATGTCTCGGGGTAGGGCGAAGCCTGTTCGCTGGTCTTGTGATAGCTTGGCGCTAGTTTATCGTTGGCGCGATCCCGCGAGGCGACGGCTAGACGCGCTCGCGGCAATTCGAGGGAACATCAAATATGGCAATTGGCATCGCGCATCTTCAACCCATAGTCTCGCTGATCGCTGGCGTCCTGATACTGATTATGCCCCGGCTGCTCAATTACATCGTGGCGATCTACTTGATTATTTCGGGCGTCATCGGGCTGGGACTGGTGCGCTGACCTCATGCGAAAGCGGGGGCCGCGCGGCCCACGTCTGCTACATTCCGCCAAGGCACACATATTTGATCTCCAGATAATCATCGAGACCATAACGCGAGCCCTCGCGCCCCAGACCGGATTGCTTGATCCCGCCGAACGGCG
>PLZT01000141.1 GCA_003152255.1 Methylocystaceae bacterium
CTAAAAATAGGGGTGGGTAATTACCAACGCTTGAGGAAATGGCTTTTTTGGTATCCCATAGCGTCGGACGTTGGCGCCATCACCGCCCCACTCCGTGCGCCCTATACCCGCGCCAGCCCATGGCGGCTTATTTCGTATCTTCCGATAGTCTTCCCAATCGCAATTTCTGGGAAGATTTTAACTCCGAAAAGCGCATACAACTTATTTAATTGGAGCGGGCGATGGGAATCGAACCCACGACATACAGCTTGGGAATTTGACTGCCGCCGCTTTATGGCGATTTCCACAAGTCTCGGATAGCCACAAACCAACTGTTTTATAGGCGTTTGATGTTTCCCCTTGCATTCTGGTAAGCGATGGGGCTTTCTAATTCCTGCTTACCGACTGCTTACCGGGATGAATTTGAGTCGCCAGCCATGCCGCAAGGACGGATTACAAAGCGGGCGGTCGACGCGCTCCAATGCTCGATCGGCAAAGATCGCGCCTTCCTTTGGGATGACGCCCTCTCCGGCTTTGGCGTCGCCGCGTTCCCAACCGGGCGCAAGGTCTACGTCGTTCAATATCGGCAGAATGGGCGCTCGCGCCGCGCCACGATCGGCGAACACGGGCGGCTGACGCCGGACGAAGCCCGGTCACAGGCCAAGACGATCCTGGGCACCGTCGAGACGGGAGCGGACCCTATCGAGGAACGCCGCACCGCTCGCGCTGTTCGGACGTTCCGCGAGGTGGCGGAAGATTTCATGACGGTGTACGCCGACCGGCAATGCAAGCCTCGCACGCGCGGCGAATATCATCGCTGGCTTGACCGCCAGCTTCTCCCTGCGCTCGGCTCCCGCCGTTTCCAAGAGATCAAACGCGCCGATCTTGCCCGGCTGCACGAGAAGCTCTCGACGACACCAACAGAAGCCAATCACGTGCTCTCGCTCTTTCGTTCTATCTGGAATTGGGCGGCGCGGCGTGAGGAAGTGGATAAGGCTGCAAACCCCGCGCTCGGCGTCGACCGCTATCCCGAGCAAGGGCGCGAACGCTTCCTGACCTCGGACGAATTGGGCCGGCTCGGCTCGGCGCTTGTGGAAGGCGAGACCGTGGGCCTCGTCTATGAGGTGGACGAAACCAAGCCGGGCGCGAAACATGCGCCCAAGCCCGAAAACCGGCGCATGAAGCTGGACCCCTTCGCCGTCGCCGCAATCCGGCTGCTGATCTTGACCGGCGCCCGTCTTCGCGAAATTCTCGATGCGCAGCGGTCCTACGTCGATTTCGAGCGCGGCATTCTTTTCCTGCCGGACAGCAAGACGGGCCGCAAGCCGGTCTATTTGAGCGCGGCAGCGCAAGCCGTCCTGGCGGCGCTCCCGCGCATCGAAGGCAACCCGCACGTCATCGCCGGGGCGAAGGATGGGGCCCCACGCTCGGACCTAAATCGACCTTGGGCGGCCGTACGGCGCGCGGCCGGGCTCGAGGGCGTGCGGCTGCATGATCTTCGCCACAGCTTCGCCAGCATCGGCGCCGGCGCGTCTATGGGGCTTCCGATCATCGGGAAGCTGCTTGGACACTCTCAGGCCGCGACCACGGCGAGATACGCGCATCTGGACGCGGACCCGCTGCGACGTGCGGTGGATACGATCGGCGCGACCATCACGGCGGCGATGGATGGGAAAAAGGGCGGCGAAGTTATTCCTTTGGGGAAGAGCGGCAAGAATGGACGATGACGAAAGGAAAGCGCTTGGATGGCTTCTAGGCCGAGGCATTGAGACCGAGACAGTTCGGACGGCCAACGGCCGAAGGTTCGAGCAACACATCGGCGAAATGGACGGTCGCGCTACGCTCGTGAGAGTCTTGCGTCGGCAAGGAGTATTGAACGGCGATATTCGAAACGCTCTCGCCAATGCTTTAGAGGGAGTTGGGTCATCCGCCATGCGGCTGGAATTGAATTTGGTGCGCCGAACGGGAAGAGGCCGGCCGCGAAAATCGGTTAAGCAAGCTATCAAACAACTCACACTTGCGGATAACCTCGAACAGTGCATCGGCGCCGCCGTCGAGAAGGGAGATAAACCTTACATCGCAACCGCCGAAGCGGCTAAAAAGGAAAAGAAGGCGCGATCGACGGCATATGTTGCTTTGCGTTCCGCCAAAAAGGCGAAGGCCATTCGAGAAAATAATTAGCGGAATTATTCGGACCAAGGACTTGTCGCACAGCGCGTAAAGGGGGGTAAATACAAAAGCTGTCCTGCAAATCAGAGGAACAGCAATGCCCCCCGCTCAATATCTCCGGCGCCGTCAGGCTGGCGAATATCTAAAAGGAAAATACGGGTTTGGCAGCGAAAAAACGCTTGCAAAGCTCGCTTGTCTCGGCGGCGGTCCCGATTTCATGAAGGCTGGCCCAGCTGTGGTTCTTTATGAGCCCTCGAAGCTAGACGAATGGGCGCTCGCCAAGATCAGTGCCCCACAGCGTTCGACCTCCGACTCGCGCTCCGCTTGAGAAATGAGCACCCCTCATGCGGCGAGGGCCGCGCAACCGCGTGATGCGGAAGGCGACCCTCAAAATTTCGAGCGGCTTGCACGCGCGTTCGGCGACAAAACGAATACCACGCCGTCCGAACTTCTCCAAGAAGAACCGGTCGAGGCGATCGATTTCCGCTTGGCCGGGGTCGGCCTGAATGAATGCGAACGCGTATTGAACGAATATTGCTGGCCCATCGTCCTCAACAGGCCGCTTTGCTCGCGCCTCTTCGCTCTTGGCATTCATGGCGTTGGTGTGAATGGACGCGGCCCCTTAGGCGCGCTTCAGTTCTCGGACGCGCTTCTTCCTCCGGCCGGCCTGTTTGAGTTTCCCCACGAAGTCGGCGCCGTGTTCGGGCTTGTCTCGGCGATCATCATTCCCGTCCACGACGAAACCGGCGATATTGTCGACCTCGCCGCTTGGAATCCCGACGGCGGCGCGCTGGCCCTGTGGCGTGGTGCGGCGTCGATGCTCGGCGCGGAAAACATCTTCGCTTCTCGTCTTGGCGAGCCGCTGCTTGTGCATGAAACTCCGCTCGACTGGCTGCGCGCCGGGCGGCGCGGCGTCCATATCATCGATCCGCAGCGGGCTGCGCCGCTGTTGCGTCTCAGTGAGCCGCTGGGCGTCAAGCGTGAGGCTCATAGCCGAAGGTTACGCCAGGCGCTCACGATCCCCGCGCCCCACATCGTCGTCGCTTCGAACGCGAGGGCGGCCGCGTGACCAATTGGCAACCTCTCGACGAAGATGCGCCGCCACGCGAGCCGGAAGGGGCTTATCGCCCACCCGGCGAGCCGGCGTCGCCCGCTCATCGGAAATTCACTCTTGAGCCCTGGCGCGATATCTCGTTCGTCGTTTTTGACGAATGGCTAATCAAGCAATTCCTGCCCCTGCAAGGGCTGGCTGCGATCTTCGGTAAGCCGGGAAGTTTCAAAAGCTTCGTGGCGCTGGATATCGCACTTTGCATTGCGCGGGGCCAGCCCTGGGGCGGGCGGCGTTCCACTCAAAAGAGCGTCGTCTACATCGCCGCCGAGGGCTCGGCTGGTCTGCGCAAGCGCAAGGCCGGTTATCAGGTAGCACAGCCCGATTTGCCCTCCGATCTTCCATTCGCGCTCGTCGCCGCCGCGCCGAATCTCGGAACCGACAAAGGCGACCTTCCCGTGCTGGTCGCGGCGATCGAGGCGGCGGACTTCAGGCCGGGGTTGATCGTTCTCGACACGCTGGCGCAAACCATCGG
>PLZT01000654.1 GCA_003152255.1 Methylocystaceae bacterium
CGTAGATCAGCACGTTGGAGTCGACTGCCATGCCGATGGTGAGAACGATCCCGGCTATGCCCGGCAGCGTCAGCGTCGAGCCCAGCAGCACGAGGCCCGCGAAGATGAAGACGACGTGCACGAACAAGGCGAGATTGGCGAAGATTCCGAAGACGCCGTAAGTGATGAGCATATAGAAGACCACGAGGGCGGCGCCGACATAGGCGGCGCGCTTGCCGGCGTCGATCGAATCCTGCCCGAGGCCCGGCCCCACCGTGCGCTCCTCGACGATGTTGAGTTTGGCCGGCAGGGCGCCGGCGCGCAGCAGGATCGACAGATTATTGGCCTGCTCGACCGTGAAATGCCCGGAGATCTGGCCGGAGCCGCCGGTGATCGGCGTCAGGATGCGCGGCGCGGAGATCACCTTGTTGTCGAGCACGATGGCGAACAGCCGCCCGACATTCTTCGACGTGACCTCGCCGAATTTTTGCGCGCCGCGAATATTGAAGCGGAAATTGACGACGGGCTCGCCGCCGCGCTGGTCGAAGCCGGGCTGCGCGTCGGTGAGATCCTCGCCCTGCACCATGACCTGCTTCTCGATGCTCATTTTGCCGCTTTGGTCGGTCTGCTCCAGTTCCTCGGTTTCCGCGGGGCTCTGGCCGGGTTCGGCGACGAGACGGAATTCGAGCTTCGCGGTCTGGCCAAGGATCGTCTTCAACTGCTCGGGGTCTTGCAGGCCAGGCACCTGCACGATGATGCGGTCGTCGCCCTGACGTTGGATGCTAGGCTCGCGCGTGCCGAGCGCGTCGATGCGGCGACGGATCACCTCGATCGACTGATCGACGGCGCGGCGGACTTTCTCGGTGAGGCCGGTGTCGGTCACGACGACGCGCACGAGGCCGTCGCCATCGTCGTCGACTTCGAGCGGCGGCGAGCCGGCGCCGAGCCGGTTGGTGTAGCCCTGGGCCAGCGCTTTCAATTTGGGGATGACCTTGGCGCGGTCGGCGGCGTCCGGGATGCGCATCTGCACGCCGCGCGCCTGTTGCCCGATGCCGCCCGTCGTCGCCACCTTCTCCTCGCGCAAAATCCGCCGCGCGTCGTCGCGCAGATTCATCGCCAGCGTGTGCAACACGGAAGGTTTGTCGACCTCCAGCATGACGTTGGAGCCGCCTTGCAGGTCGAGGCCCAGCACGATTGTCGCGGGCCGCGCCCATTCCGGCAGACGCGCCGCGAGCGCCTCGTAATTGGACGGCGACAGCAGACTTGGCGCGACGACAAGCATCGCGGAGAACGTCATCGCCAGAATCGCGACGATTTTCCATTTGGCGAAACGCAGCATTGCTTGCCCTATAGCTGTGGAATCTGGATTTTGGACGCATAGGCTCGGCGCGGGATCGCCGCGCCGTCAGCTCTTGGCCGACGGCGTCTGATCCTTGACCGGCTCGCCCTTCGAACGCACCTCGACGACGGCGCGGCGCAGCATGCGGCTACGCACATTCGGGGCGATCTCGATCTCGAATTCGGCATCGTCGACGGCTTTCGTCACTTTGCCGATGAGCCCGCTCGACGTGACCACTATATCGCCGCGTCGGACGTTCCCGAGCTGCTTCGCCTTTTCCTTCTGAGCCCGCTGCTGCGGCCGCAGCACGATCAGATAAACGATGCCGATGACCACCAGAACCGGCACGATCTGCGCGATCAAATCGGGCAGCGTGACGGGCGGCGTTTCGGGGTTCGGCTGGCCGGTGGTCGCCGTCGTCCCGCCCTTGGAGCCGACCGGAGCGGGCGTGGCGGAGGGCGCGGGGGGCGCGGCCGAAGGAGCCGGCGGCGGCGCGTTAGAGGTTGGGGCCTGTTCTGTCTGCGCCATGGCTTCCGGGATCAGTTTCATCTTGCGATCTCTTTTTCGAAGCGCCCGCGACGGGCGCGGGCGAACATGGCCGGATTCGGCCCTGCGAATGGGCGCGGACTATAGCCGCTCACCTTGCGAAAGCAATGCCGCCACAAGAGTTCGCGTCGCCTCGCGCGCCCTCGACGCCAAAATCCGCGGCCGCCGACCCAACTACGCCACAAGCTTGTGCGATACAATTCGCGGCGTGAGGGAACACATGTTTCATCCCGGCGTTTCTGTGCAAGGGGCATACGAATTAAGGGGTTTACGAAGAAAGTCTGCCGGCGCGCCCTCACGGGAACGGCGGGGCGGCGAGGTTGTCCCTGTCGAACAGGCGGGCGGGATTTTAGCGGGTCCGAACGAGGGTCGGACGTCAATCAGGAGTAAGGCTTATGTTGCGCAAATTTACGGCCTTGGCGGCGATCACGGCGCTCGTCGGCTCGCTGACCCTTTCAACGGCGGTTGAGGCCAGGGGCTTCCGCGGCGGCGGCGGCGGATGGCACGGCGGCGGCGGATGGCGCGGCGGTGGATGGCGCGGCGGCTATTATGGTCGCGGCTATGGCTATGGCGGTTGGGGCTATGGCGGCTATGGCGGCTATTATGGCGGCGGCTGCTGGAATTGGTGGTACGGCCGCTGGGTATGGGTGTGCTGACAAAGAGGCGGCGCGGCCTTATGCGGACAGCTCCCGCGCCAAGCCGCGCATAAATTCGATGCAAGCGGCGAGTTCGCCGATCTCGACGAACTCGTCCGGCTGGTGGGCCTCGTCGATGCGGCCAGGGCCGCACAATACGGTCGAGACTCCGGCGCGCTGGAATTGCCCGGCTTCGGAGGCATAGGGGACGGCGATGGTTCGATTGGCCTTGGCCAACCGCATCGCCAGCCGCTCCGCGGCCGAGCCCGGCTCCGGCGCCAGCCCCGGCACATCGGTCTCGGTGACGGTCTCGACGCCCGTCCCCGGAAAATTCTTGAACTCGCGCGCCAGCAGCGCTTGCGTGAAGACATCCAGCCGGTCGCGCGCGGCGGACGAAGCGACCCCCGGCAGGCCGCGAAACTCCCACTGGAACATGCAATCGCGCGCGACAATGTTGCGCGCCGTGCCGCCGGCGATCACGCCGACATGAACGCTGGAGAAGGGCGGATCGAATCTTCCGGACGGATCGCCCTCGGCGCGAAAGGCGTGGCCGATTCGGTCGAGTTCGGCGACGAGCAGGCAGGCGGCGTGCACCGCGCTGACGCCCTTGTGCAGATTAGCGGAATGAATCTCGAAGCCGCGCACCCGCGTGACATGGGTGGAGATGCTCTTATGCGCGTCGGCGACCCGCATCGAGGTGGGTTCGCCGACGATCACCGCCGCGGGCCTCGGCAGATCGACTCCGAATCGGGCGATCGTGTCGAGCGGACCGAGGCAGGTCGTCTCCTCGTCGTAGCTAAGCAGGATATGGATCGGCCGCTCCAACGCGGCGGCCTTGAACTCGGGGATCATCGCGAGGCATACGGCGTCGAAGCCCTTCATGTCGACCGCGCCGCGCCCNNGGGACGCCCTGCTCGCGCAAATAGTCCTCGACCGCGGCGATCAGCGGCAGATTCGTCTTTGAACTCTCGGTGTCGAAAGCGACGAGGCGCGCCGTGAGATCGATCGCCGCTTCGAGTCTGCTCATCTGGGTCAGTTCAGCGTCGGGCGCGACAAGGGACTGTCGAGCGAAAAGGCGGGAACCTCGATGTCGAACGTCTCGCCGGCGTCGGTGGCCATGCGATAGCTGCCCTGCATCATCCCGGAGGGCGTGGCGAGGGGACAGCCCGAGACGTAGCGAAATGTCTCGCCCGGCTCCAGCATCGGCTGCTCGCCGACGACGCCGGGTCCGCTCACCTCCTCGCGCCGGCCGTTGGCGTCGATGATCACCCAGTGGCGCGACAGCAATTGCACTCGCACCCTCCCGAGATTGGCGATCTCGATCGTGTAGGACCAAAAATAGCGGTCCTGGGCGGGGTCCGAGCGCTCCATCAGGAAGTCGGGCAGCGCAGTGACTTGAATGTCGTTTGTGATGGCGATGTACATGAAGCGCACTTTAGGAACGCCCAAGCGGAAAGTGAAGTTCAATTTTGAGGCCATGGGTCGATTCACCGCGGGACCGTTTGGCCGGCTTGGCTCCAGCCGCGGGAACCAAAAGCTTTGCCGTGAGTTATAATGCCGCCAGTTAAAGAGTTTGGCCAATTTGGGAGGACTTCACTATGCGTTCGAAGCTGCTATTTGCTCTCGCGGGTGCGACGTTAGCCATTTGCGTCGGGAGCGCCGCCGCCGCCTCTCGCGGCGTCGGGGACGCGGCGACCCTGCGTTCGGGTCCTGGACCAAGGTGGCCGGTGATCGCGCTTATTCCAGCGGAAGCACAGGTGGACGTCCTGAACTGCGGACCCGGCTGGGAAAACGATTGGTGTCATGTGCGATACGAAAATAAGACCGGCTATCTCCACGCCGGCGCGCTGGCCCCTTCAGCTTCCGGAAACAGCGTCATCGTCGCGCCGTTCGTCACCGCGGACACGGCGTATGTGCGTTCAGGCCCAGGGCGGAAATGGCCGGTGATCGCGCGTATGCCCGGGGGGACGGAGGTGAATTCCTCGGGCTGCGTGCAAGGTTGGGGGACCAACTGGTGCCGCGTGGATATCGGCGGCAAGCCCGGCTACGTCAATGAAGTCGTGCTGAACAGATCAGGCGCGCTTTTCGCGCCCTGACCATAGGCCGTGATAGCGCCGAGCGGCGTCGCCGCTTGGCGTTTGATCGGAGGCGCCACGCGGAAAAACTTGCGGTGGCGCACTTGCTCTGGCGCGCAAGTGGAGTAAACTACCCGCGATGTAGTTCGTTTTCGCGCCGTCGATTTTTTGGTCGGAGTCCATGCGACATAGTTGGTTCGGTCGTCTATTCTTCGCGCTGGCGTTGGCCATCCAGGTCTTCTCGCCGGCGGCGGCCAATGTCGCCCAATCCAACGCCGACTCCGCCAAGACCGCTTTTCAGAATTGTTTGAAGACCGCTTCGGATTTCGTGACCGGCAAGCAGCAATTGCCTGGCCAGCCGGAGCGGCACGGCGGCGGTTGCGCGTTTTGTCGATTGTCTTGCGACGGCTCGGCGCCCTTTGGCGCGGCCGTCATTGAAATCGGCGTGGCGCCCGTTCAGTCGCGCTCCTGCGCCCGGACGGTGGCGGATCGCGCCTCGCCGACCCCGCGCGAAGCAAGCTGGCGCCAACCTCGAGCGCCGCCGCAATACTCCTGACAAAAAGCGGTCTTAGCATTCCTCTCCGTCCGCTCGTTCGGCGTCGAGGCCTAAGCCGCGGCACTCACGTTGCTTAGCGAATGTGACCAGGAGAATACCATGCATACCCCCAACGCCCGGCGCGCGCATGCCGCCGACGCGTCCGGCGGCTCCGACCGTCTGGACAAATTGTTCACCGAGGCCGCGTCGCCTCCTGTGACAATCGATAATAACGACGCCTCGCGTCAACCGGCCCGGTTTCGGGTCGCGGCGGCGCGCGGCGTCGATCCCGGTCGATTAATCGATCTGGAGCGCCGCGCGCGTTTTGGCCGCTTCGGCTTCGGCGCGGCCTAGGATTTCGCCAACGCCTCATCAACCCGCCGGCGACCTCCCTCGGATGGGCGCGTTTTACGCCCCATCCGAGGGACGCGCCAGCGGTGATCACGAATTCAAGAACGCCGGGCCTCCCGAATGACGACCCTCGCCGCGCGCCTTACTCCCCTCCCAGCGGCTCGCGGCGCCGTCGTCCTTATATCGAGGCGAGGCCCAGCCAAGTCGGCATGGCGCACGTTCAATGGAGCTTCGCGCCGTGAACGTTGGCGGACCGCGCCATGCCGACTTCTCCTTTTGCCGCGTCGCATTTGGCCCACCGAGAAGATAACGCGGCCAATTTCTCCACGCCTTCGCTCTTCCATGAGAACGGCTCGGCCATCCGCGGCGAATGGGCGCGGATGGCCCCGGTCAATGAGCGTCGTCGCGGTCGAGATCGAGCGATAGGGAGTCTTCCAGGCGGCCGCGCCGCGAGCTCGGAAGAAGAAGCAATCCACCCGAAATCTTCAGACCGCGGCGCGAGACGCGCTGGCCTCCACGGTCACCTGCACGATTTCTGGCGGGCGCATGAAGCGGATCGGCAGAATCGACTCGCCAAGGCCGCCGGAGATGATCAAATGGCGGCCGTCCTCCTCAATATGCCCATAGATGTATGTCGAGCGAAAACGCAGTTCGGCGAAGATTGGACCGGCGAAAGGCAGATTGATCTGGCCGCCGTGAGTGTGGCCGGCAAGCGTCAACGCGACGCGCTTTGGCGTGCGCGAAAAGATGAACGGCTCATGCGCCAGCAGGATCGCCGGAGCGTCGTCGGTAATTTTGGCAAGCGTGGCCGGCAAATCGTCAAGGCCGCGCCAATGGCCGGCGCCGGCGCGGATGGCCATTTGGTCGGCAAGGCCCGCGAGCCAGAACGGCGCGCCATTTTTCGATAGCCGCAGCACCTCGTTTTCGAGCAATACCGCGCCCATATGGCGGAGGGCCCGCCGCACGCTCTCCCCGCTGTCGCCCGGATCTTGCGGCAAGGCGCCGTGCCACCAATCGTGATTGCCAAGCACGGCGAAAACGCCGAGCGGCGCCCGCAGGCGCGAGAGCGCTTCGGCCCACTGCTCCGGCATGACTCTCGACGCGAACGGGACGCCGCCGGAAAAATCGCCGAGCAGCACGATCAGATTGGGCTCCAGCGCATTGGCGACGTCGGCGATTCGGGCGATTCGCGAGGGCGGCATCCAGGGCTCGCAGGCGTGCAAATCGGAGATGACGGCGATGCGCAGATTGAGATCGGCGGGCCAGTTGGCGGGAGAGACGCGATAGGGCGTCACGTCGAGCATGAAATTGGGCTCGACCACGATGCTGTAGCCGGCGAAGGCGGCCCCCGCGAGAAGCAGGCCGCCGCCCTGGCTCATTAACGCTCTACGGGTGATCATGCGGCTTCCCGGATTGTCGCCGCGCGCGCCTTACGCCGCGAGATCGTCCTCCCGCAAGAAGGCGGGAAGATAACGCGGATCGGCTCCGGGCGAGGCGTCGGCTGGAGCGCCGAGAGCCGAGGGAGCATTCATGACGTCGAGCGCGGCGGCGACGGCGGAAAGCCCTATCTCGTGATAGAGCCGCGCAAGCAGGTCATGCTGAACAGCGGCTTCGGACTCGTTGAACTCGGTGACGAACATTTGCGACATGTTAACTCTCGCGGCTAGGAACAGGGTGAATTTTTACTGCATCCTTTCCGGCAATCTCTCGTGATCGAGTTAAGACCGCGTTAAGCGCGTCACGGACCGATTTAGCGTGAGCTTTGTGGCGCGATAATGGTAGCCTGGCGCCGAGCCCGCTTGAGTCCCCGGTTTTCCGTCTGTAAAGCTTGCTCCAATGCGCCGCAGCCTTCCTCCCGAACCTGTCTCGACAGCCGCCGTATGGAGCCGGCGGCTTGGGCTGTTCGCGCTGATCCTCGCCATTCTGGCGGTGGCGCTCGCCAGGGCCCATAAGCTCGATCCGCCGGCCGCGCTGGCTTCGATCGGCGGCGCGATCGTCGTGGCTCTGGCCGCCGTGCTGTTGTTTGTCACCGCCTGCGCGACAATCTGGCGAAGCGGCGCGCAAGGCTTTGGCCGCGCGCTCGGCGGCCTGTTTTTCGCGGCTCTGACGCTGGGCTATCCGGCGTTTTTAGCGGTCCAGGCGATGCGTTATCCCGTGCTCGCCGATGTTTCGACGGATATCGACGATCCGCCCGATTTCTCCCGCTCAAGCGCGGCGCTCCAGGCGCGGCGCGGCTATACGCCGCCAACCCCGCCGGCGGCGACGCGCGCGGCGCAAGCCGCCGCCTATCCCGACGTGCAACCCATCGTCGTCGATCTCGACATGGACGAGGCGCTGGCGGCCGTGATGAAGACGGCGGCGACGCGCGGCTGGCGCCTCGTCGATAAGCGCCCGCCCAATGCGCGCTCGGGCGACGCCCATGTCGATTTTCTGGTCAAGACGCGCGTGATGGGCTTCGACGAGGACGCCACCGTGCGCCTGCGCCCTCTCGCCGGCCAAACCCGCATAGATTTGCGCGCCGCCTCGCGCCATGGGCGGCACGATTTTGGGGAGAATGCGAGCCGGATCGAGGATTTCGCGGAGGAGTTGCAGACGCAGGTGGAGTGAATGGTGGGGGAGACTTGCAAAGCCGTAGCGGGTGCGCTCTATAAAACGCCATAAAAACAGCGTGATGCGACTCGGCCCACGAAGCGGTAAGCTGGTTTTATAATAGCCACGACGCAAGAGCTGCTTGCACAACAGACCGCCTCGCAGCCCTTCCGCCACGCCGATTTTCGCCGGCGCCGCTCCCAAAAACTTAGACCAAACCCCATAAATCCCTAATCATCAAAATGTCGGCTCCCGTCATTGCGAGCGCAGCGAAGCAATCCAGGAGTCGCGGGCGGAGCCCCTAGATTGCTTCGTCGCTTCGCTTCTCGCAATGACGGGCGTTGATAGCAGGGGTTGGTGCCAAACGAAGCCGCTAGCAAGCGCGACACTCGCACCCTCGCGACAACCCTCGTTTTCGCCCGCGTTCTAGTTTATCCTTACCCGCCAAGAGCAAAGGATCGGCGCGTGATGAGCGAGAACATCGAACCAGCCTCCCCTGCCCCGCCGGCTTTCACGCCGGAGGAGGAGCTCACGGCTTATCGCCAGATGCTGCTGATTCGGCGCTTCGAGGAGAAGGCCGGGCAGCTGTATGGCATGGGGCTGATCGCCGGCTTCTGCCATCTCTACATCGGCCAGGAGGCGGTGGTCGTCGGCGTCAAAATGGCGGCGCGCGAGGGCGATCAAATCGTGACCTCCTATCGCGACCACGGCCATATGCTGGCCTGCGGCATGGATCCCAAGGGTGTGCTGGCGGAGCTGACCGGACGGCGGAGCGGCTTCTCCAAGGGCAAAGGCGGCTCGATGCACATGTTTTCGCGGGAGAAGAATTTCTTCGGCGGTCATGGCATCGTCGGGGCGCCGGCGCCGATCGGCGCGGGGCTCGCCTTCGCCAACGCCTATCGCCGCGACGACCGGGTGTCGCTGACCTTTTTCGGCGACGGCGCCGCCAATCAGGGCCAAGTCTACGAGACGTTCAACATGGCCGAGCTGTGGCGGCTTCCGGTCGTGTTCATCGTCGAGAACAATCATTACGCGATGGGCATGTCGGTCGAACGCTCCTCGGCGCAGCGGGATTTCGCCAAGCGCGGCGCCGCCTTCAACATTCCCGGCGCGCAAGTCGACGGCATGGACGTGCGGGCGATGCGCGCCGCCGCGGCGCAAGCCATCGACTGGTGCCGCAAAGGAAATGGGCCGTTCATTATAGAGGCGCAGACCTATCGCTATCGCGGCCATTCGATGTCCGATCCCGCGAAATATCGGCCCAAGGAAGAAGTCGCGCGGATGCGCGAGGGGCACGACCCCATCGAGCAGGTGCGCCTGCGCCTGCTGGCGCTGGGGACGAGCGAGGACGAATTGAAGAAGATCGACGCGCAAACGCGCAAGCTCATCGCGGAAGCCGTCGATTTCGCCAGCGCGGACCGGGAGCCGGAGCCCAGCGAATTGTGGACGGATGTGGTTGTATAGAACGACGAAGAGGCGGTGCGCGATGCGAGGATGTGAAGCCATGGGGCTGATACGATGACCGTGAACATCCTCATGCCCGCGCTCTCGCCGACCATGGAGCAGGGCAAGATCGCCAAATGGCTTAAAGCCGAGGGCGACCGCATCAAGTCGGGCGATGTCGTCGCCGAGATCGAGACCGACAAGGC
>PLZT01000147.1 GCA_003152255.1 Methylocystaceae bacterium
TGACGGTCGGCGACGGCACCTGGGGCCTTGTGCGGGCGTCCTCGAACAAGCCGGAGCTGGTGGTGGTGGTCGAAAGCCCCGCCTCGGAAGCGCGGATGCGCGAGATGTTCAAGGCGCTCGACGAAGTGCTGCGCGAAAACCCGGAAGTCGGCGCGTATAACCAGACGATCTGACAGGAACGGCCGGGCGAGTTCATTCGCACAGGATCAAAAAGCCTTCCTTGTGCAGATGGCGCGCCAGGGCCAGCTTCGTCTCCTCGTTCAAATCGCCGGCGAGGTCCGCGGGCCGAAACGACGGCCTCTTGCACATGTCGTCGAAAGCGGCGCGGACGCGGGGCGGCATGGGAACGGCCTTGCCCTCGAATTTCAGAACGATGCCGCCGTCTTCCTCGCAAAGGCGATAGCGGCCTCGGGGAAGCGTCTTGAGTTCGCTGCGGGGGCCGATCACCACGACATTGGCGTCGAATCCGGCCCCGGCCCCGCGCTGGCCGGGATATCCGTCGCGCACGCGCTGCAAAAAGCTCTCAACCAGCTTTTCGCCGTCGAGCTTGGCGTGGAATTCGGCGACCAGTCTGGCGAAGTCCTTCTTGAGCTCTTGGCTTAGTTCCGGGCGGTGAGCGAAACCCGGCGGCAGCGCGCGGCGGAAGTCGACCTCGTTCTTGCTCGACTGCAGCCAGATCGCCAGCAGTTCCACCCATGTGTAGACGGTGACGCCGAGCGTCGCATGCGCGGAGGCGGGGTTTCCCGTATTGGTCGTGTGCACGAAGCCGCGCGGCAAATAAAGGAGATCGCCGGGCTCGATGTCGAGTTCGAGCAGCGGGGCCGAGTTCGTGAACATTCGCGGGCGAAACGGCTGACTGGCGTGGGGCAAATCGAAGATCGGCGAATAAATCTTCCAATGCTTGGCGCCGGAAATCTGAAAGATGAAAACGTCGTGCACGTCATAGTGCGGACCAAAGCCCGACACCGCGCCCGGCGTGATGTAGATATTGGTGTGGACAGCGTGATCGAGATAAGCCTCGACGGCGGAAGCCAGCCGCGCGAGCGGCCCCCATGCGCGATGAAAACCGGGCAGCGAAATGGTGGTCCCGGATTGATATTCCGCCTGAACGCGGGCGAGTTCCGGCACGCCGTCGAACACGACGTCGCCGGCGCGAATATCCTTGCAAAAAGCCTCGGGCGGCAGGAAGCCGCCTTCCCTCGACAGCTGTATCGCGGGATAACGCAGTCCGCCGCTGGAGATGGCGTTTTGAAGATCTTGAAGAGTGAGCAGGCCGTCGTAAAAACCGGGGTCGGAGCGCCGGATGAACAGCGGCTCCTTCTCCCAATGCTTGGCAAAAAATTCGTCCAATGAAATTGGCGCGATCATCGACTCGAACGAAGCGATCCTCGCGCCCATTGTCTTCTTGTCTCCAACGGGCTAAGCGAACGCGCTTCGCCCGATACGCGATTAATATTTGGCGATGACGGGAGCCGGCGTCCCCCAGTCGAAGTGATAGTTCAAACCACCGCGAACGACATTGCCGTTAAAACGCGTGCTGGTCCGGCTCGCGAGCGTGTATGCGTTGGAGGGAGCGCCGGCCGGCGTCACCCCCGGCAGCACGCCGGCGACCGAGACGGCGCCGAGATCGTAATAGAGATATTCTGCTCTGACGCTCCAGTTGTCATGGAACATCCATTCGAAGCCGCCGCCGGCCGTCCAGCCGACCAGCATGTTGGAATATCTGGTCGAACCGAAGGCGGACCCGAGCGGCGCTCCATTCCCGTCGACCGCCAGCAAGGAGGTTTGCGTGGTCAGTTCGGCCTGCCCGTAAGCGAGACCAGCGGTCGCGTAAAGGAGCAGACTCGGCTTGAGCAGATAGCCGGCGCGGACGCGGGCCGTGCCGAGATAATCGAGATGCTCCGAGACCGACACATTGCCGGTGATGGTGTTCGCCGCGTTGAAGGCGCCCGGCGCCGCGTTGGCCAGCGTCCCGCCGACGCCAGCGCCAGCTTCCGCCTGAATGTCCGCTTCGAGGCCGACGACAAAACGCGCGCGCCCGAGACGGTCCTGGCCCAATTGCCAATCGTAGCCGATCTGGCCGCCGCCCAGGAAATCGCCGAAATTGCCCAATCCGCTGGTCAGGGCGCCCGTGACGGCCTGCGCGGCGCCCAGGTCGCCGCCAGGGGCCACTGGCCCGCCAACCACGTTGAGATTGCTCGTGCCGAAGATTCCGCCGGCGTTCAAGCCGACATGCGGACCGGTCCACGCGACGGTTGGCGCGGGCGGCGGCCCCTTTTTGTTGGGGAGACCCGGGGCCAGGGCCATGAAGCCCTCGTCGTCGGGCGGAAAGATGTTTCCGCTGGACACCTTCTGGGCAAAGGCCATGAAGTCCTTATACGGCGTCCTCGCGTCGGGCGCGGGCGCGAAAACCGGGTCGAGGGCATGCGTCGACAAAGGGCCGCTCAGCGTCACGCGGGCCGCGAGCGGCTCCATCGGCTTGAAGTGACGATCCATCTGGCCGATCGCGCAGACGGCGGCTGGCGCGGCCCCATTCTGGCAGGGCGCGAACAGCGGGTCGGTCGGCAGCAGTGAGCCGTAAGCGTAGGTGATCTGGTCCGATTTCGAATTGAGCGCGTTAAAAATATCGAGTTGGAGCTTTAGGCCATTGTCCCAGCGATAGCCGCCGCGCAGATCGAGCCACCCCGTCGCCGGCGCCTTGAAGTAGCCGTCCTCGGTCAAGGGGTAGACGCCCTTGAAGCGAAATTTCATTGCGCCAAACCAGCCCGTCTTCTCGCCGACTTCAACCACCAATTGGGCGATAACCGGGGGGCCCTCGGGAATGTAATTGCCGGGCGCGTTGCCAAGGTAGGTAAAATATCCGATCGTCCCCGGCTGAACGAGCTGCACCCATTCCGCGAACTGCGGCGTGTCGAAGCCGCGCGAGCGCGCATGGCTCAGAGTGAGATCGCCGTCGAAGCGCAGCCAGTCATAGGGCGAATAGTGATTGGCGAGTTCGATGCCATAACGCCGGCTCGGACGCCCGAACAGCGTCGAGCCGGTGTCGCCGTCGAACTGGCTTTCCGAGTCGAAATCCAGCCCCCAAAACGTGAGCGTGGAATCGAGCCCCTCGATAGCCTTGGTGCGCAGGCCGACTTCCGCGCCGCGCGCCTTCACCAGCAGCGGTTCTTTCGCCACTGCGGTGCCGTCGAGCGGATTAAGCTGGGAGACCGTGCCGCGCAAGTCGGTGGAGTGGAACCCCTCGCCCGCGTTGATGAAGAATTCGGTCTTCTCCCACGGCCCCAACACGATGGAGAGCTTGGGGCTGTCCATCGCGGCGGTTTTCGAACCGGAATTCC
>PLZT01000543.1 GCA_003152255.1 Methylocystaceae bacterium
TTCATCGGCTCCTGCACCAATGGCCGCATCGAGGATCTTCGCGCCGCGGCCGCCGTGGTGAACGGCAAGACGGTCAACGGGCGGGTCAACGCGATGGTCGTGCCGGGCTCGGGGTTGGTGAAGGCGCAGGCCGAGGCCGAGGGCCTCGACAAGATCTTCCTCACCGCCGGCTTCGAATGGCGCGAGCCCGGCTGCTCCATGTGCCTCGCGATGAATCCCGACCGTCTCGCGCCGGGCGAGCGCTGCGCCTCCACCTCGAACCGCAATTTCGAGGGCCGCCAGGGCTTTAAGGGCCGCACCCACCTCGTCTCGCCGGCCATGGCGGCGGCGGCGGCGATCGCCGGGCATTTCGTCGACGTGCGGACTTGGGGATGACGTGCGGACTTGGAGATGACGGGCGACGACGCCCGGACGCGGAGATTTTCGTAACCTACTAGATCGAAGGCGGACAATCATGGCAGGCACAATCTCCGACAGCGCGGTCGCCGCGCTCAAGGCCCCGACCCTGGCCGACATCGAGGCGCTGGCGCATGCGGGTTACGCCGCTCTGCCCTCGCGCTTCACGCGCCTGTGCGAGGGGCTGGTCGTTCGAGTCGAGGATTTTCCAGAGGACGAGGTTCTCGAAGAAATGGAATGCGAGACCGAATACGATCTTCTCGGCCTGTTTCGCGGCCAGGGGGTGACGGAGCGCGAGCATTTGGCGCAAACCGGCGATCAGCCCAATATGATCTGGCTCTATCGGCGTCCGATCATCGACTTCTGGGCCGACGGCGAGGAAACCCTGGCCGAGATCGTCACCCATGTGCTGGTCCACGAGATCGGCCACCACTTCGGCCTGTCCGATCAGGACATGGAGGAGATCGAGAGCCACGTCGGCTAAAGCATCCTCCTTGCCGAGCGCGCGGCGTCTGGACTAAAAGCTGAGCAACCTATCTTTCAACCGCCTCGCGGGCGCACGGCGCCGGGGGCCGCTCGACGGCTGGAAAAAATCATGTGTTGGAGTGGTGAAGCGTCGACGGTTCTGGCGACCGTCGGCATCAGCGGCGCGCTTTACGCGGCCTATAAGAAAGAGCCGGCGTCGCTGTGGGGCACGCTGCTGTATTTCGCGATGATGGAGGCATTGCAGGCCTATACCTATACCGTCATCAACCAGTGTCAGTTGCCGGCGAACCAGATAGCAACGGTCTTGGGCTATTTACACATAGCATTCCAACCGTTCTTCATAAACGCCATCTCCCTGCACTTCGTCCCGGAGAAGGTGGCGGCGCGGCTGTATAAGCCGGTCTACGGGCTGTGCTTCGTCTCGTCGATCATCATGTTGTTGCAGCTTTATCCTTTCGAATGGGCGGGCCTGTGCGAACCGGGCCGCGCGCTTTGCGCCGCGCGTCTGTGCTCGGTCAGCGGCAATTGGCACATCGCCTGGGACGTGCCGGCCAATGGCATCGGCAATTGGACCTACGAGCATCACCTCACCGGCTATTTCAGCTATGGGTTCGTCGCCTTCATCCTGCCGCTGATGTACGGCTCCTGGCGCTTCACGCTGTATCATTTCATCATGGGGCCGTTCATGGCGCGCATGCTGACCAATAACCTCAACGAGGCGCCGGCGGTGTGGTGCCTGCTGTCGATCGGCTTCCTGCTGATCGTCATCGACACCCCCGTGCGCAAATATCTCTATGTGCGCTGGAATCTGCTGTGGCGGCTGTTCTTTGGCTACGACGGCCGGGAGGCCACGCCCAAGGAGGCCACGCCCAAGGAGGCCGCCGAGCCGCCACGGGAGCCCGCGTTGGAGCAGGTCTGACGCTCTTTCACGCCGAACGCATTGACACGGCTTGGGCCGAGCCTACAACCGGGTCAACATCTCAAACGATTGGTCGCGATATGCCGCATACGGGTCTCGAAAGCCTCATCACCGCCGCCTTCGAAGACAGGGCGAACATCACTCCGGCGACCAAGGGCGATGTTCGTCACGCCGTCGAGAGCGCGCTGCGCCTGCTCGACGCCGGCAAGCTGCGCGTCGCCGAGAAGATCGAGGGCAAGGACGGCCCCGACTCCTGGCGCGTCAATCAATGGCTCAAGAAGGCCGTGCTGCTGTCGTTCAGGCTCAACGACATGACGGTGATCGAAGGCGCGCCGGGCGGCGCGACCTGGTGGGACAAAGTTCCGTCGAAATTCGCCGGCTGGGGCGCGACGGAACATGCGGCCGCGGGGTTCCGCTCCGTCCCGGGCGCCGTGGTTCGTCACTCCGCCTATATCGCGCCGGGCGCGATCTTGATGCCATCCTTCGTCAATCTCGGTGCTCACGTCGACGCAGGCACGATGGTCGACACCTGGGTCACGGTCGGCTCCTGCGCGCAGATCGGCAAGAATGTGCATCTATCTGGCGGCGTCGGCATCGGCGGCGTGCTGGAACCGTTGCAAGCCAATCCGACGATTATAGAGGACGATTGCTTCATCGGCGCGCGCTCCGAGGTCGTGGAGGGCGTCGTCGTCGGCAAGGGGTCGGTGCTGTCGATGGGCGTGTTCATCGGCGCCTCGACCAAGATCGTCGACCGCGCGACGGGCAAGATCCATGTCGGCTATGTGCCGCCCTATTCGGTGGTCGTCTCGGGCAATCTGCCGGGCAAGCCGCTGCCGGACGGCGCGCCGGGCCCCTCGCTTTATTGCGCGGTGATCGTCAAGACGGTGGACGCGCAGACGCGCGCCAAGACCGGCATCAACGAACTCTTGAGGGATTGATGGGCTGGCCTTCCAGCGAGCGTATCCGCTTTCTGTTCCGCGCCGATCAGGGGCGGGTCGACCGCGATGTCTGGCGGCGCGCCGCGCTCGGTCTGCTGGCGTTCATCGCGCCGTTCATCGGCGTGGGGCTGTTGCTCGCGCCCTATACCGAGCACGATCTCGCCAAGAGCCCGCTGTTTGTCCCGATGACGGCGCTGGCTTACGCCTATCTCATATTCTTCGCCTTCGTCGCCATGCTGGTCGCGATCAGCTTCGTCAATCTTTCGGCCAAGCGCTTTCGCGACATTGGTCTTCCAGCGCCGCTCGGCCTCGCGAGCTTGCCGCTCCTCGCGGTTTTTCTCGCCGCCGCGGCGCATTGGCTGCAACCGCGGATCGCCGAAGTCATGCCGCGCTGGCAGGTCTACCCGTTCGACGCGGCCGCGGTTATCGTGGGCGGCTGGACGCTCTACCAATTGGGATTCGCGCCGGGGCGGGAAAAATGACCGCGCTCTCGCCCGCCGTGGAGCTCACGCGCGAACTGCTGCGCTGTCCCTCGGTGACGCCCGAGGACGCCGGCGCGCTCGACGTATTGCAGAGCGCGCTCAATGCGGCGGGCTTTGCTTGCGAGCGCAAAATCTTCCATGAGGCCGGCACGCCCGATGTCGACAATCTCTTCGCCAGGATCGGCGACGGCGCGCCGCACCTCGTCTTCGCCGGCCATACCGACGTGGTGCCGCCGGGCGACATGGGCCGCTGGCGCTTCGACCCGTTTTCCGGCGAGGTCGCGGAGGGAAGAATTTTCGGGCGCGGCGCCTCGGACATGAAAGGCGCCATCGCCGCCTTCGCCGCCGCGGCCCTGGAGTATTCGCGCCGGCACGGCGTCCCGAAGGGCGCGATTTCCTTCCTCATCACCGGCGACGAGGAAGGCCCCTCGATCAACGGCACGGTGAAGCTGCTCGACTGGGCGAGGGAGCGGGGCGAGCGTTTCGATCACTGCATCGTCGGCGAACCCACCAATGTCGACGCGCTCGGCGACATGATGAAAATCGGCCGTCGCGGCTCGCTCAATGGCCATGCCTTCGCGCGCGGCAAGCAGGGGCATGTCGCTTATCCCGAGCGCGCGCATAATCCGCTGCCGGCGCTCGCGCGCGTCGCCGCCGCGCTTTCGCGGCACGAATTCGACGCCGGAACGGAGCATTTCGCGCCCACCAATCTCGAAGTCACGTCGATCGACGTCGGCAATCCCACGACGAATGTGATTCCCGCCGGCGGCCGCGCCAGTTTCAACATTCGCTTCAACGATCTTTGGACTCCCGAGAGCCTGGCGGAGCGCGTCCGCGAGGTCGCGCTCGCGGCGGCGGACGGCACGGTGATCGATCTCCAGTTTTCGCCCTGCAACGCGCGGGCGTTTTTGACGAAGCCCGGGCCTTTCACCGACCTCGTCGCGCGCGCGGTCCGCGAAGTGACGGGCCGCGCGCCGCGGCTTTCGACCAGCGGCGGAACCTCCGATGCGCGCTTCATCACGCGCGACTGTCCGGTCGTGGAATTCGGCCTTCTCAACGAAACGATTCACGCGGTCGACGAGAACGCGGCGCTCGCCGACATAGACGCGCTGACGCGGGTGTATTTTCGCGTGCTCGAAGATTATTTTGGAGGCGCATGAGCGAGATACGTTCCTCAACGCCAAAGATTCGCGTCGAAATCGCCGGCGGCGTCGCCACGGTGCTGATCGACAACGCGCCGCGCCGCAACGCCTTCGACTACTCGATGTGGAGCGCGCTGCCGAACGTGATGCGCCAGCTCGAGGCGGAAGAAGGCGTGCGCGTCGCGGTGCTGCGCGCCGCTCCCTCGCTCCCCTTTTGCTCAGGCGCCGATATTTCCGAGTTTTCGACCCTTCGCGCGACGGCGGAAGGCGGTCGCGCCTATGAGCAATCCAATGTCGAAGCGTTCGACGCCTTGGCGCGGCTCGGAAAGCCGGTGATCGCGGCGATCGGCGGCTTTTGCATGGGCGGAGGCATGGGGCTCGCCGCGGCTTGCGATCTGCGCGTCGCGGCTGATGACGCGGTGTTCGGCATTCCCGCCGGGCGGCTCGGCGTCGGCTATCCGCCGACGGCGATGCATTATGTCGTGGCGGCGGTCGGCGCGCAGACCGCGATGGAACTGTTTTTCACCGCGCGGCGTCTGTCGGCGCGAGAGGCGGCGGCGAGCGGCTTTCTCGCCCGCGTCATTCCGGGAGAGGAGTTCAACTCCGCGGTCGCGGAATTGGCCTCGACGATCGCCGCCAACGCGCCGCTGACCCTGCGCGCGGCCAAGGCGGCCATTCGCGCGGCCTCCCATGCGCCGCGCGCGCCGAGCCTGGAGCAATGCGAGGCCCTGGCGGCGGCCTGTTTCGACAGCGCCGATTTTGTCGAAGGGCGCACGGCGTTTCTGGAGAAGCGCGCGCCGCGGTTCAGCGGCCGCTGAAGACAAAGGGGGCGGCGCAAATGATGACGGCGAAAAGCGCGCT
>PLZT01000013.1:0-4568 GCA_003152255.1 Methylocystaceae bacterium
TATGCCGGTTTTCTGTTCCTCTCAGCCGCACAGGCCCATTCAAGGGCGTCGCTTATGCCGCAATCACGGCGTCGTGAACAGAGGCTCATACAATCGCTCAATATGCGCGGCGCGCAGCGCCTCGTGAACGAACGCGCCATCGTCTTTTGACACGGCATCAATGTGCCGATCGCCGGTCAGGGTGAACAATTCTGGCTTTTCCATCGCCAGTTTGAGCAGTCGCTTCGTCGGCGCGGAGGGTTGAATCTCGCCGCTCTCGTATTTCTCAAACGACTTTTCGCCCGCGCCGAACAACAGACCGGCTTCGCGTTGCGTCAGGCCACAGCGTTGACGAATGGCGCGGATCACTACGGGAACAAACACCTTTTCGCCATGCGCCAGAACCTTCGCCGTGCGGCGCGCCATGTCGGCAATCTGGTTGTCCTCATCGACCAACTGCCCTTCCATATCGTCAGGGTCGTCAAGTGAGCACCACCAGCCGGGCTGTAAGTAAGTGTAGAGTTTTCCCGCGACCTTGAACGACACCCGTTTTTCGCCGCGCGTCATGGAGCGACCCGATTCCGCGCTCGGCATCGTGTCTGGGTAGTTTCTCGGATTGTTTCCCATGGTCAGGCCTCCTTGAAGCTGATCAAAAACAGAGCGTCTTTCGCATCGCGCGTGAATTTCACGTAGAGCGTTCGCCCCCCGACTTTCGGCTTGTAGACATCCTGCCAAATCTTGTGATTGGTCATCGAAGTCATCGACTTCTCAAAATCCGCGAGCGTTAGCGCCTGAATGACGGCCACAACTTCGCTATCATCCATCCCGAGATCGTCCGCCCCCTGCTTCGAAACGAACGAGCGGTTGAGGCCGGAGAGATCGGCAAACGCCGCTTTGATATCCGCAAGCGCGTAATGTTGTTTCAGTTTTTCCATTCACTTCCACAATACCCCCATTATGGGGGTTAATTCCAGCTTTGTCAATAGACCCCCATAATGGGGGTGGGATGGGGCTGGTGTTGGTTTCGTCAAAGTCGTTGCGTTCGTCCGGTGACAGCGGAGCCGTAGGCCGATGGCAGAGCCACCACGCAGCCATTAGGCGGCATCTTTCCCCTTGGTGAACCGCTTCACCCAGCCGAGAAACGCGCCGTGCGGATTGCGGGCTGGCACCTTCCCCTTGCTCCATTCTCGATATTGCGCGAGCAACGCTTGCCTGTCCCAGCTGGGTGCAAGCGCGCGCAGCTGCGCGAGAACCGCGTCGGTTGGCTCATAGACAGCGCCAGCCGCGACTGGCGGCGCATCGAAGGTGCGCGCCCGGCGCGCTTTGCCCTGCAACACCCCGTCGCGCTCATCGCGCGCCGCCGTTTTCGACAAGGTGAATTTGATCTTCGTGAAAGACTTCCCCTCGCGGACGCCCTCATAACCGACGAAGAAGCCGCCCTCCTCGCCGTGTTCGTTGATTTCATTCACGGCGGGATCAATGACGCGCTTTTTCAGCTCGCGCCAATCTGGATAGGCATTCTCAGGAACTTTGAGCCAGTTCTGAAATTCATCAATCGACACCGTGAAGCTGCTTTCGCGCCGGTTCACATAGGCTTCCAAAATCTCATACAGCGTCACTGCGTATTTGCTTCGCAGTGCCAGCACGACGTGACAGCGCAGGCGCGCAAAGGCGCGTGGCGCGAGAATTTGCTTCGATAGTCCCTTGCCGAACGCATAATAAATTTTGCCTGTCTCACGATAGCGCTTGCTCAAAAGAGCTTCGCTCACGAGCGCGCTGATGCCTTCATAGTCCTCGTCTTCCCACTCGACGGTTGTTTTGACGAGTCGCCGCACGCTTTGCCACAGCGCGGCGGCTTCCGTCTCTTCGTCGCTTTTGCCCAGACGTATTTTCCCGCGCGTGCCGAGATCGGATCGGCCAAATCTGCGGAACAGCCGCAGCAGTTCGGAAACAGAAATCTCGTGATACGGCTTCTCGGAATCCAGTTCGTCCCATGCGTTGTGCAGCATCAAGAGCCACAGCTTGCGATCGAGCGCCGTAAATGGCCCGTCGACGCGCACCATGACGATCGGCAACGGCACCGGCACGGTCGCCGGATGCGTCTTCGACGGCTCCCAAATGTCGCCCGTCGGTTTGGGCGCATGTTTCGGCACCGGCGCATGCTTCGGCAACAACGACAACTGTGCGGATTTCGAATCGCTCATATAGCTAAGCTGCCGGATTTGCGGGGGGCACGCAAGGATATATTTGCCCCCTTTTCGGTGGAGGCGTTCCGCTGAATCCGCCCCCCGCAATACATCTAAGACATTGAAATAATTGTTTTTAGCTCACGACAATTCGCCGTCTTTCACCCACACAATCATCCAAAATTGTTCGCTGAATCCGCCCCCCGTACCGCTGAATCTGCCCCCCGCAAACCCGTGTGAATAGTTGGCTGAATCCGCCCCCCGCACCGCCGATTTTGCCCCCCGCAAAGTCGCTAAGTGACTGGTGGTACTAGCTTTCTAGCTCTGGAACAGAAGAACAGATAGAACAGTAGAACAATGGCACCCTGTGCATAACCTCACGAAGAGAGCGCGCACCGAAGGTGCGCTTAAGCGGACGCGCCAAGTGGCGCGAACATGTTAAGTTAGATTAGGAGGAGATGATTTGCTCATCTCCTCCCCTCGGGACGCGCATCGCGCGCCCTACCCCAACTCTGGCAAGGAGATATAGACGCGCCCTTTCGGGCGCGAACATTTTTAAGCGCGCTTCGCGCAAGAAAAGATGCACGGCGAGGAAGAAGTGGGGCGGAGAGATGGACTCTCAATTCAAATCAATGCTGAGGCTGAAATTTTGGCTGTGGAGGGGTTTTGAGGGTTTGGTCGCTGTACCCCCCCCCTGCCCTAGCGTCGAAAAACCGCGTCACGGGCGCTTTTTAGAGGATTGATGCTGTCTTCATTCCAAGCAGTTACGGGACTGCTGGCGGCCAGACGCGAATGGTTGCCCGAAAATCACGGCTTTTACGCCTTTCTGGAGAGGTTTTCTTCGAGCGCGTCGAGCGCACGATCGAGTGTTTCGCCAAACACCCACCCCTGTTGATCCGCAAGCGCCGTAAAACGGGCGATCGTCTCAGGCGTAGCCTTGATGTTGAATTGCACATTGCGGCCCGTGCGGCGTCGCCGTTGCGGCGCGGCCGGTTTCTCAACTTTTTGTTTGGAGGCCGCCCTACTCGGGAAATTATTGGCCTCGGAAACTTCGCGGATCGCCGACGCTTCGAGCTTGGGCTTTTTTGGCGCAGCCGGCTTGAAATCCGAGAGATCGAGATCGCCGCCGAACGGATCGACGCGGTTCGGATCAACCATCATGCGACCTCCTTCACAACGGTTTTATTGCCATTGCGGAGACGTTCGATCAATTCGACCGTCAATTCCAGCGCATTGCCAAGCGCCGCGTTGAGGTTGCTCACGCCCTTGTCTTTCAAGGATGCGAGCGTTCCGCCATAGGAAAACATGGCACGGAAGGCTTCGCGGTCATAGAGCTTGGTCGTGAACACAGGCACTTGCAGTTCGAGGAAACGCTCTTCAATGAAGCGTTGCGTCTTCGGCATGATTGCCGGATTCGTGCGCGTGAAGAGCACCGCGAAAGGTATCGATCGGCCGGCAATGCGCTCTTGCGCCTTGATGAGCTTCATTTGCCGCGCGGCTTGCTTGGCGTCGAGTTGCGACCCCTGCACCGGAATGACCACGAAATCGGACATTGAAATCGCATAACTGACCATGAGGCTCGCCGTGCCTTCGAGATCGACAATCACGAAGGCAGATTTTTCGGCGGCTTCTTCGATCAGATCGACGATCGTTTCTTCGGAAACATCGCCGATCACGGTCAAATTTGACGGCGCACCTGGCAATTTTGCCCAATCGACCACGTTTTTGTTCGGATCGGCGTCGATGATCGTGACTTTCGCGCCACGCTCGGCAAGCACCGTGGCCAAGACCGTGGCTGCGGTTGTTTTTCCGGCCCCGCCTTTGGGCGAGCTAAGGGTGATGACGGCCATGAGCGATCCTTTCGAGAATCGAAATCTAGTAGCTATCTAGTAGCTGAAAGTTACCATCTTGTTAACTGGTAGCTACTGGATAGCTTATAGGTATCAAATTTTGTTGGACGGTCATTAGGTATCTGATAGCTTTCTGGTAGCTAACAGGTATCTGATAGCTAACAGATACCATTTTCATTGAAAGGGTGAGGAGAAAGGAGGGCGGATTTGAAATGATGGACACGGACGAACGCGTGAAAGCCTTGGAGGAGAGGGTCGCGGCGCTTGAAACGTTGGTGACGGCGGCGCACGGCAAGGCCGACGAACTGGCGGGTTTCATCAAGCGGATGGACGACAGCTATTACGGCATGATGCCTCGTTAGGTGCGGGTCACTTGATGCGCGCCACGCGTGTTGATGATGGACATGAAGCGCTCGCGGATCGTTGAGAACAGCCCCGGCGGGATCATTCCTGTCAACGCCGGAGAGTTATTGCAGCGGTTGGCCGGCGCGAAAGTGCAGCAGGGATGCAAGCAAAAAGGCCCCCGATATCGGGGGCCTTTTTGCTTGTCGCG
>PLZT01000013.1:4666-4790 GCA_003152255.1 Methylocystaceae bacterium
TCCACTCGTCGAACGGCAGATTGCTCGTGACGAACGTGCTCCCCCGCTCATAGCGCTGGCTGAAGACCTCGAATAAAAGTTCGGCTCCAGTTGGAGACAGCGGCACGTAGCCGAGTTCATCGAT
>PLZT01000415.1 GCA_003152255.1 Methylocystaceae bacterium
CGCCGAATCGCTCAAGCCCACACTTGCTGGCGACCGCCTAACGCTCCCTTAACCATCTGGCGACGGCGGCAAGAGTATTACAGCACACGGTTGGCCCGCCCCGACATTGCTCCAAAACCCTCCAGAGCGGCTTCGGTTCCATCGAGCGTCGACAATTGTGACTGAATATCCGCCAGTCTCGCGGCGTCTTCCTCGTTGGGATCCACCGCCAGACGCCCCTCGATCACACGCAACTCTCTATTTAGCGCCCAAACCTTATGATGCAAGCTTAAAGCTTGTCGCAGCGTCGCCGCGGCGTCGGCGGTCGCCGCCTCCGGCTGAACGCTCCAGAGATTGGCGTGGGCGACCATGCCCTCGAGACGCGCGTGAAACGCCGTAAGTCCAGCATCTTCAATGAGTTGGATCAGTGCGTGCGTGGACGCCGCCTCGCCCTCGGCCTGCGACGAGGCGCCGCGCACCATCAGATCGCGCAGCGCATTGGCCTCCCGCGCCTCGAAATCCATCGCCGCGAGGTCCTCGATATGGTCGGCGAGCAAGGGCGGGTGGTTGATAAGAACCAGTAAAATAAGGCATTCGCGCGCCGACACCTGTGGCTTGACGCCCTTGAAGAGCGGCGAATTGGCCAAGGCCGCGCCGACCCGCACCGGTCCCGACGCGACGCCCGGACGCCCGAAGCCTCCCCCCGCGCCCGGTCCGCCCGAGCCCTGCCCGCCAAAGCCGGTTCGGCCAAAATTTTTGCGCGGCCGCCAGCCCTGCCCCCCGGCGCGCGAAGACTCGTCGCTGAACAGTTTCGACAGCCGCGCGGAGAGATCCTGCCCGTAATAGCGGCGCAGCGCGGTGTCCTGGATCTGGCCGGCGACCTCCGCGAGGCGGCGCTCAAGGGCGGCGCGGCGCTCGGGCGTATCGAGCGGGCGCTCCTGCGTTTCGCGCCGCCACAACATCTCGACCAGCGGCAGCGGCGCGCTCATCGCCTGCTCCAGCGCTCCCGCGCCGCCCGAACGCAAAAGTTCGTCCGGGTCTTGCCCGCCGGGCAGCAGCACGAAACGCAGCGTCCTGCCGGGGCCGATCAGCGGCAAGGCCGTGTCGATGGCGCGATCGGCCGCCTTGAGGCCCGCCTTGTCGCCGTCGAAACACAGGATCGGTTCCTCCGCCATGCGCCACAGCAGCGCGCATTGCTCGGGCGTCAGCGCCGTGCCGAGCGGCGCGACGACATGGGCGAGGCCCGCCGCCGTCATCGCGATCACATCGATATAGCCCTCGACGGCGATCACCGTCCCGGCTTCATGCGCCGCCTTGCGGGCGTTGTGCAGATTGTAGAGCGTCGCGCCCTTGTGAAACAGCGGTGTTTCCGGCGAATTCAAATACTTAGCAACAGGGCGTTCGTCAGGACGCCCGTCTTTCGCCGGGCTATGCGCGTCCTTCTCCAGCGCCCGCCCCCCGAAGGCGATCACCGCGCCGCCGCGGTCGTGGATCGGAAACATCAGCCGATGGCGGAAGCGGTCGTAGGGAACGGCGATGTCCTCGCCGTTGATGAGCAGCCCCGCCTCGATCATCGCCTCCACGCCGACGCCCCTGGCGGCAAGGGCGTCGCGCAGGCCGTGGCGGTCCGGCGGGGCGTAGCCGATGCGAAAATGCGCCTGAGCCGCCGGCGAAATCTCCCGCCGGGCGAGATAGTCGCGCCCGTCCCTGCCCTGCGCGCCCTTGAGCTGCCTTTGAAAATATTCGGCCGCCCAATCCATGACTTGCGTCAAGGAAGCGCGCTTCTGCTCGCTCTCGCGCTGCTCGCCCGTCTCGACCGGCATGGGCAGCCCGGCCATGCCGGCGAGCCGCTCCACCGCCTCGGGGAAGGAAATCCCCTCGGTCTCCATTAGGAAAGTGAAGCCGTCGCCATGCTTGCCCGATGAGAAGTCGTGGAAAAATCCTTTTTGGTCGTTGACGAAGAAGGAGGGACTTTTCTCGGCGTTGAAGGGAGACAACCCAACCCACTCGCGCCCCTGCTTTCGCAGCTTGACTTTTTTCCTAACTACCTCCGACACGGGAACCCGCGCCCGAATTTCGTCGAGAAAGGAGGAAGGAAATTTCATGGCCGCCCTTGTTAGCAGCGGGCTTCGCTCACCGCCATGCGCCTCTCATTGGCTGACCCAGATGATGCGCGACATCCAGGCGATCTCCTCCCGCGCCAGCACGCGGTCGGAAGCGCCGCCGTCGAGGGGCTTCAACTCCAGCGTCCGCTCGTTTTGGTCCTTCAGTTCGGCGATCAGCAATTCGCCTTCGAGGGTCTTGGCGGCCACGCGGTCACCCGGCCGCGCCGGCGCGTGGGGCGAGACTATCAGCAATTCGCCGTCGCGAAACAACGGCGCCAGCGAGCCGCCGGAAATCTTGAGCGCGTAGCATGCGTCGTCGAGGCCGGCGGGAAAGCCGATTTCGGCCCAGGCCGGGCCGGTAGGGCGGCCCGCCGCGTCGAACGAACCGTCCTTCCTGGCGTCGGCGAGACCGATCGCGGGGACGCGGCGGCGTGGCGCGACGCCAGCGCGCTCTCCCGCCAGCGCCAGAAATTCCCCAGGCCCCTCCCCTGCCGCGACGAGCGCCTTGGCGATGGATTCGGTCGAGGGCCAGCGTTGGCGCCCGCCCGGCGACGCGCGCTTGGAAGGGTTGAAGGTCGTGGGATCGAGGCCCGCCTTGCGCGCGAGTCCGGACGCCGACAGCCCATGACGCTCCGCCAGCGCGTCGAGCGCCGCCCAGATTTGTCGATGCGAGAATCCCGGGGCCATCTCGGTTTGTCTTCCTAGCGTCAAGAAATAGAGGATGAGTAGCCGTCCCGCAACGCCTCGGATTAATGGCCGTAGCTCTCCGCCGCCTCGGGGGTCAGCGACTGCGCCGCCGCCAGCGTCGCGAAACGCCCGCCCTTTTTCACCAACTCGTCGAACGAGCCGCTCTCGACGATCTCGCCATTGTCGAACACCAATATGCGATCGGCGCTCCGCACGGTCGCGAGCCGATGCGCGATCACGAAGGTCGTGCGCCCCCGGGTGGCGGCTTCCAGCGCCTTTTGAATCTGCTTCTCCGTGGTGGCGTCGAGCGCGCTGGTGGCTTCGTCGAGCACCATGATCGGCGGGTCCTTCAGCAAAGCGCGGGCAATCGACAGGCGCTGGCGCTCGCCCCCAGAGAGACCGCGTCCACGCTCGCCTATATTGGTCAGGACGCCCTCGCTCTGGCGCGCGACGAAGCTCGTCGCCTGCGCCAGTTCGAGCGCGGCGTCGATTTCCGCTTCCGTCGCGTCGGGCTTGCCGATGCGCAGATTTTCCTCGATCGAGCGCGCGAACAGCATCGGCTCCTGAAACACCACGCCGATGTTGCGGCGCAGGGATGCGAGCGTCAGATCGCGAATGTCGACGCCGTCGATCGTGATCGCGCCCTCGATCGGATCGAATACGCGATGCAGCAGGCCGAGCGTCGTCGATTTGCCGGAGCCGGTGGCGCCGACCAGCGCGACGGTCTCGCCGGGGCGCGCCGAAAAGCTCGCGTGGCGCACCGCCATGCGCTTGCCGTCATAGGAATAGCTCACATTCTCGAAGGCCACCGCGCCGTCGAGGCGGCCGGCGTCCTTCGCGTCGGGGCGGTCGCCGATGGCGGGATGCGTGTCGAGAATGGCGTAGAACTCGCGCAACTTGGCCGATTGCTGAAACAAAAAATTGACGAAGCCGACGGTCTGTTCGAGCCGTCCGATCAACATGGTGGCGAAATTGATGAAGGTGACGATCTCGCCGACCGAGGCCTGTCCCTGCATGTGCAGCCAGGCGCCGAGCAGAAAAATCGCCAGCACGGTGATCGTCGCCGAGGCGCGGCTCGCCACCACCACCAGGGCCCACCAGGAGAGGACCGGCATTTGCGCCGCCAGCAGATCGTCGATGATCCCGCGCAGCGCCTGGGATTCGCTCTGCACGCGGGTGAAACTTTGCACGACCGGCACATTGCCGAGCGCGTCGGAGGCCCGGCTGGCCAGCGCGGCGTTATAGGTTTCCACCGCCGCCTGCAGCGCGTCCGTGCGGCGCAGCACCCATGTCGTCACCGCGTAAAACAGCGCCACCATGACGATCAGCAGGCTGGCGAGGCGCCAATTATACAGCAGCGTCGCCGGCAGCAGCAGAAACAGCGCGAAGAAGGACGCGCAATTCTCGCGAAAAAACGACAACCACAGGCCGAACATCGCGCTCGCGCCCTCGAGCATCGACTGCAACAGCCGGCCCGAATGGACATTGGAGTGAAAGCTCAGCGGCAGATCGAGCACATGATCGAAATATTCGGCCATCGCGGCGAGCCGGCTGCGATGCGCCAGCCGATCCGCGTTGAGGCTGACCGCCATCGAGGCGAAAATCGAAAACAGGCCGAAGCCGGCCCAGGCGGCGACCGTCGGCAGCAAATCGCCCCAGGTGAGCGCCGCCCCTTGCGCCTGCGCGCCGCTCATCAAATCGATGATCCGGCCGAACAGGATCGGCTCGGCGAATTGCGCTCCCGCCAGCACGAGATTGGCGACGACCAATATATAGGCGAGCCTCGCCTTGGGCCGCAGCTGGCCCAGCACGCGCACATAGACGGAAAATACGGACATTGGGGGCTTTCGGTCGAGCGGACAGCCGGCCTTACAAGGCGCGGCGGCGAGGCGCAAGGGAGACGGCGCGGCGGGGGCGGGAGGGGTTGAGATTTTGGCTTTGCGCCACAAGCGGGGGCGCAACCGCGAGAAAGCAAGAAAATGGGTTTCGGTTGGCGGCGAAGGGCTTTCCGTTCGCATTCGCCATTTCGGCTAGACCCTCTCTTGTCAATTCTCCCGAGCGCCCAAGATTGTTCGTGCCCTTCCTATGAGGGGAAGGCGCGTGAGGTCGCGATAATCGGACAACGATGAAGAAAGGAGAGGGAGCATGAAAATACTGATGGTGCTAACATCGCACGATCAACTCGGCGACACCGGCCGCAAGACCGGCTTCTGGCTCGAAGAGTTCGCGGCCCCCTACTTTGTTTTCCGGGACGCCGGCGTTCAGCTGACGCTCGCTTCACCGAAAGGCGGGCAACCGCCGGTCGATCCCAAGAGCGATTTGCCGGAAAATCAGACGCCCGCGATGGCGCGGTTCAAGCAGGACGCGGCGGCGCAAAAAGCGCTTTCCCAGACGGTAAGACTCGCCGACGTGAAAGCGCAAGACTACGATACAGTATTCTATCCGGGCGGGCACGGCCCCCTGTGGGACCTCGCGGAAAGCCCCGATTCCATCGCCTTGATCGAATCGTTCTACAATTCCGGCAAGCCGGTGGCATTGGTTTGCCATTCGCCCGGCGTGCTTCATCGAGTCACTTACAACGGCGCGCCGATTGTGAAGGGTAAACGCGTGACCGGTTTCACCAATGACGAGGAGGAAGCCGTGCACCTCACCAATGTTGTGCCGTTCCTCGTCGAGGATGAGTTGAAGCGGCTGGGAGCCAACTTTGAGAAAGTCCCCAACTGGCAGCCGTTTTCAATCGTTGATGGCCGTCTCGTCACCGGGCAGAATCCCGCATCTTCGACCAGCACGGCCGAAGCGCTTCTAAAGCTAGTCGCCGCGCAAAAAGCCGCTTAGGCGACTGCTCCAATCGACGCACGGTCTCGTTCAGGATTTTTCCTTCGGAGCGGATCCGATGCCACGCCGTAACGACCGCGGCGCGAACCTCGCGAGTGGTTTTCATGCGTCGCGGCTGATTTCAGATCATGTGGAAGCAATTGTTCGATTGATATCAGCGAGGCAATGTTCCAGTAGCGAGACCATACAGGAGGTTCGCCATGGGCGCCGCACAGAAAGTCGCCGTGATTACAGGTGCGTCGCAAGGGATCGGCGCGGCCCTCGTCAAGGCCTATCGCGATCGCGATTACCGCGTGGTTGCGACCGCGCGGTTCATCGAGCCTTCGAACGACGCCGACATTCTCGCGGTGCCCGGCGACATCGCGGATCGAAAGACGGCGGAACGCGCGATCTCCGAGGGCATGACGCGGTTCGGGCGCATAGACACGCTCGTCAATAACGCCGGCATCTTCATCGGAAAGCCCTTCACCCAATACACCGAGGCCGACTTCTCCACCATCTTGGGCGTCAACACCGCTGGGTTCTTCCACGCCACGCAGCTCGCCGTCGCCGAGATGGAGAAGCAGGGCGGCGGCCATGTCGTCCAAATCACCACGAGCCTCGTCGACCACGCGATGTCCGCCGTACCCTCGGTACTTGCTTCGTTGACGAAAGGCGCTCTCAACGCGGCGACCAAGTCGCTCGCCATCGAATACGCCAAGCGCGGTATTCGCGTGAACGCGGTCGCCCTCGGCGTCATCAAGACGCCGATGCATCCGATGGAGACCTATCAGGCTCTCGACGCCCTTCATCCCGTCGGGCGCATGGGCGAGATCTCCGACGTCGTCAATGCGATCCTCTACCTTGAGTCGGCGAGCTTCGTGACGGGCGAGATCCTTCACGTCGACGGTGGCCAGAGCGCTGGCCATTGAAACCGCGCAACGCCGTGCTCAGTCACGGCGTATAGAGTTCTCTTTCCGCTAATCGGACGGTCCGACCAACGTGGCGGCGCATCAGCCGCCTCCCACAGAAAACGACGTCCGTCCCGTGGCGCGAAAACCCGCCGCTTTTTTAGGCGCCCACGTCCCACGCAAGCGCCATGTTGCGGGAATTTCTCCCAATCGCCCGACATCAGCGCACAAGCGATTGACTCCAAACCGAAGCGGAAACCTAATCGGCGCCATGCGCGTCGCGCCAAATCTTTACGAAAGGCCGCCAGCCCCGTGTCGATCCAGGTCGCCCTGCACCACGTCACCCATTACAAATATGATCGCTATGTCGCGCTTGGGCCGCAGGTCGTGCGGCTGCGCCCGGCGCCGCATTGCCGTACCGGCGTGCCCAGCTATTCGCTCAAGATCACGCCGTCGCAGCATTTCATCAATTGGCAGCAAGACCCGCACGGCAATTGGCTGGCGCGGCTGGTGTTCACCGAAAAAACCACGGAGTTCCGCGTCGAGGTCGACCTTTTGGCCGATCTCGCCGTGTTCAACCCGTTCGATTTCTTCGTCGAGCCCTACGCCGAGGAGTTCCCCTTCACCTACGCGCCGGAGCTCGCGGCCGAACTCGCGGCGTCGCTGGAAATCGAGCCGTGCATAGGGCGCCCGAAGGACGCCCGTCCAGAGGAACGGGCTATCGCGCCGCTCGAAAACTTCGTGGCCTCCATTTCGCGGCAAAAACTCCGCACGATCGATTTTCTCGTCGGCCTCAACGCGAGGCTGAGCCAGCAGATCAAATATGTGATCCGCATGGAGCCCGGCGTGCAGCCGCCGGACGAGACGCTGACGCTGGGTTCGGGCTCCTGCCGCGATTCGGCCTGGCTCCTGGTGCAGACGCTGCGCCGGCTTGGTCTCGCCGCGCGTTTCGTCTCCGGCTATCTCATTCAGCTCGTCGCGGATGAGGAGCCGCTCGAAGGCCCCAAGGGACCGGAGCATGATTTCACCGATCTGCACGCCTGGGCCGAGGTCTATCTGCCCGGCGCCGGTTGGATCGGGCTCGACGCGACCTCGGGGCTGTTTTGCG